>NZ_JANSIC010000090.1:5542-10180 GCF_047461955.1 Synechococcus sp. R55.7 | reverse complement strand
CTGACCCTAACCAGCGGGCGGTTTCTGCTAGAAACCCATCAGACGAGCAACAGCGGACAGCTCAGGGACAACGCCGGTGTGGATAGGAGCGGATCCCTGGTGGCTGGCCGTGTCCGGATCCTTAAGGCCATTGCCCGTCAGCACGCACACCACCTGTGCTCCAGCAGGCACCTGCTCTCGCCATTTCAGCAATCCTGCCACCGAGGCCGCGCTGGCCGGCTCGCAAAAGATCCCTTCTTCGGATGCCAGGAGACGATAGGCTGCCAGAATCTCCTCGTCGGTGACGCTATCCACCTGACCGCCGCTCACCTGCACTGCCGCCTTGGCCTTCACCCAACTGGCAGGATTGCCGATGCGAATGGCCGTGGCCACCGTCTCTGGGTGTTCCACCACCCGGTTCAACACCATGGGGGCAGCACCGGCAGCCTCGAAGCCGTAGAGACGAGGGCGACGGGTAGCCTTGCCCTGCTGGCGGTACTGGCAAAACCCCATCCAATAAGCCGTGATGTTGCCCGCGTTGCCCACCGGAATACAGAGCCAATCGGGGGCATCCCCCAAAGCATCCACCACCTCGAAGGCGGCGGTTTTCTGCCCTTCCAAGCGGAAGCGGTTGACCGAGTTCACCAGGGCCACCGGGTAGGTTTCCGCCAGCTGCCGCACCATAGCCAGCGCTTGGTCGAAGTTGCCTTGAACGGCGATGATCTCCGCCCCGTACATCAGGGTTTGGGCCAGTTTGCCTTTGGCCACGTAGCCATCGGGGATCAGCACATAGGCCCGCAGACCTCCTTTGGCCGCAAAGGCAGCAGCCGCCGCCGAGGTGTTGCCGGTGCTGGCGCAGATCACGGCCTCTGCTCCGGCCTCTTTGGCCTTGGACACCGCCATCGTCATACCCCGATCCTTAAAACTACCGGTGGGGTTGAGGCCCTCCAGCTTCAGGTAAACTTGGCAGTCTCGCCCCAGCCGTTGGCTCAAAGCCGGGGAAGGCACCAGAGGCGTGTTGCCCTCATGTAGCGTGACCACAGGTGTGCTGGCGCTGACGGGGAGCCATTCCCGATAGTGCTGGATCAGGCCGGGCCAAAGCCCCACTTGCGCGCGGGATCCGGCTATACGAGGGGGATGGGTGGGATTCAGGGTCGCCATGCCGCAGAGGACACCGAGGCTAATCAAAGACCGGCTTTCTCACTGTAGCTGTTCGTGGAGGGGTTCGTATCCACCTCCCGCAGCGGCGGCAGAAACATCTTCCTGATCCCCTCTCTTCAGAAGCTGGGGAGCGGAGGAGCTGCAGGTCGCAAGGCCAGAGCCTGCACCAGAGAGCGCAGCTTCAGACGAATCTCGGCCAGCTCCTGCTCTGGGTTGGAGTCAGCCACAATCCCGGCACCGGCATACAAGCGGGCCCAATTCCCCCGAATTAGGGCGGAGCGGATCCCCACCACAAACTCGCCATTGCCCTGTAAGTCTACCCAGCCCAAGGGAGCGGCATAGCTGGAGCGATCAAAGGGTTCCAACCGCTCTAGCCACTGCAGCGCCGCCTGTTGGGGATACCCTCCCACCGCTGCCGTCGGGTGGAGCTGGGCCAGCAGATCGAACAGATGTACATCGGCGGGGAGCTCCGCCTCGATCAAGGTTTGCAGATGCTGGATGTTGGCCAAACGGAGCAGCCGAGGCTGAGGGGAAATGCAGGGATCCATCCCCAACCGACCCAGAGCCTCCTGGATCGAGCGCACCACCCACTCATGTTCTCGGCGGTCTTTGGCGCTGCAAAGCAACCTCTCGGCCAGCACCTGATCCTGGTGGCTGGTGGCTCCACGGGCGGCGGAGCCGGCTAAGGCATCGATCTGCACCCGGCCTTGCCACACGGAAAGCAAGCGCTCCGGGGTGGCCCCCAAGAAAACCTGGGGAGAGATCCCCTCTTGGGTCAGAGGGAGAGGACTGGCCGGCGAACTCCCCCGCCTGTCTGCCCCCAGGGACTCCGTCCGAGTAGCGCGAGCGGCGAAGGCAAAGATGCTGCAATCGGGATGATGCTTTTCCAGATAAGCCAGCAGGGACGGGATTGACGGCGGGACAGGCAAGTGCAGATCCACGGCTTCGGCCAGCACCACTTTCTCCAGGGATCCCGCCTGAATCACCTGCAGGGCTTTTTGGATGCGCCCCAAGAGGGGGGCTTCCTCCACCTCCACCGGCACGGGAGCTTGCAATTCCCACAAGGGCAAGGGGGATCGAGAAAGGCGCTCCATTTGGGCAAAAAAGGCGGTGATCTGCCCGGCCAAAGCCGCTAGGTCGCTCTCGGGGTCGATTTCCAGATTGAGCCGCGCTACCGTCAGGGATCCCCAGGAGTCTGGCACCTGCAACAGTTGCCAACGTGGCAGCACCAGCGCTGCCCCCCCTTTGCTCCTGGGGCTGAAACTGAGGCGACAGAAACACAGAGGGCGTTCCTGCCGGCTGTCTGGGAATCTTCCCACTTCCGAGGGCTCCGTTCTGCCAATGCAAGCGGCATGGACGTGGGGCTGCAGCTCTTCTACAAAGCTCCGTGCCGCCCGCAAGCCCCCTTCTCCCGCGAGATCAACCTGCCGCAGGGATCCCCATCCCAACACCCGCACCCTTTCCCCGTGGGCCTTGTGGGAGAAATAACAGTAGCTCGGGAATCGGTTTGTGGGGAGCGAACCCAGCCTCTGGGCCAGCACCGCCAGCGGATCCAGCTCTGGGATGGGCTGCGACAAGCTGAGGATTTGGGGAACACCCCGCGCCCGCGCCATCTGTTGGCAGGCGGCTAGGAAGGGATCCCAGTGGCGCCGATCCCTCGCCTCGTCCGTCCAGGTAGAAGTGCGAGTCGGCGGCCATGCTCTCGGCCACTCCAGGCACTCAAGCGTACCGTGGGCATTCCAAGGGGAAAGAGAAGAGGTCATGCGCAAGAAAAAGAAGACGATCCCACCTTGGCCGAAAACAGGACACCCGTCGATGGAGACCGGCAGAAGATGACTTTAGGATAAGAGATTAGGAGAAGGGCCGGCAGCCTGAGCTTCTGGGGGCCAGATCTGAGGAGCTTCTTCACGGACTGCAAAGTTTCTTAGCATCCTGGGGGATGCTTTCTCAGGCGCTCTACCCTACAGAGCAGATGGTTGTAGACAGATCCAGAGACAGGCCCCAGAGCAGGCTTGCTTCCCAAGGAGAACTCCCATGAATCCAGATGTCGGCCAAGTGCAGCCACCAGCAGAGGTCGCATGGAGTGACCCCTCCCGCCGGCAATTGTGGATGGCTGCCCTCAAGCCCCCCATGTACAGTGTGGCGATCATGCCCATCTGGGTGGGATCCGCCATTGCCTATGCCCAGTCAGGGGTGCTGGACTTGGGGGTTTTGGGGGTGTTTTTGGGAGCCGCCATCTGCATCTTGGCCTGGGTCAACATCAGCAACGACGTGTTCGATGCCCAGACAGGGGTGGACAAAAACAAACTCCACTCGCTGGTCAACCTGACGGGCAAGCCGGGGCAGGTGTTTTGGGTGGGGAATGCCTTTTTGGCTCTGGGGCTGCTGGGGATCCTGTGGCTGAGCTGGCGGCAATGGGATCCGACGGTGCTGCTGTTGGTGCTGGTGGCCTGTGGGCTGGGCTATGCCTACCAAGGGCCGCCCCTGCGCCTGGGCTACCAGGGCCTGGGGGAGATCCTCTGCTTTTTCAGCTTTGGGCCGCTGGCGGTCTCGGCTGCCCACTACAGCCAAAGCCAGACCTGGTCGCTGCCGGGGTTGGCAGCCTCACTGGTGGTGGGGATGGCGACCAGCTTGATCTTGTTTTGTTCCCATTTCCATCAAGTGCAGGATGACTTAGCCTGTGGCAAGCGCTCGCCGGTGGCCCGCCTGGGAACCTTGCGCTCGGCCCGCCTCATCCCCTGGCTCTGCGGCAGCCTTTTTGCCTTGATGCTGCTGTTTGTGGGGCTGGGGATCTTTCCGGCTTGGACACTGCTGAGTTTGGCGGGGATCCCGTTTGCAGTGCGGCTTTCCCGCCTGCTGGGTACCTATCACGATCAGCCGCAGCGGATTAGCCACTCCAAGTTCATCGCCGTCAGTCTCCATTTTTGGCTGGGGCTGTTTCTGGGGCTAGGGTTCATCCTCAGCCGCTATGGCTGAAGGCTGAAAAGTCGGCTTAAGGCTAGGTGTGCGCGGGATCCCCCCGGTGCAGCCGGCAAAATGAGATAAGCTACAGCCTAGTGCGCTAGGTCAGAGCATGGCCTCTGAGGTGAGTCATCGGTTCGGGTCGAGGTGAGGCGGCAGCGAAAACAGGATGCGGCGATTCTTCAATTCCAACCTGGGGGTGGCGCTGTTGGGGAGCAGCATCTTGGCTGCTTTGGTGGGCTGGGCCTTGTCGATCGACATCGAGGAAGTGAAGGTGGAGTCTCCTTCCCCCGATCAGCCCCTCTCGGTCAGCCGCAGGGTAGACATCTTGGGTCGTCGGGGAGGACATCAGCGTTGGCGGTTGATTGCCGAGCAGGTGGATCTGGCAGCTGGGCAACAGGTATTTGAACAGGGGGCACACGGCTACTTCTACGGAGAAGGTGCCGACCGGCAAAAAGGGGTGCCGGATCCCTTTTTTGATAGCAGCGAGCAGATGACTTGGCGGGCCAAGCGAGCCCGCTACAATGCCACCGCCGA
>NZ_JANSIC010000090.1:0-5442 GCF_047461955.1 Synechococcus sp. R55.7 | reverse complement strand
CGGCCCAGGGCACCTACCGCCGCCGCGAATCCCAAAGTCTGTTGACGGGAGGAGTTACCCTGGAAGAACCCGGACGGGTGCTCACCTCAGCCCGCCTAGAGGGCAACCACCGCGACAAGATCTTCTTCTTTGAAGAGAACGTCCTTTACCGGCAGATGGCTGCCTCTACCCCCACGCCCGGCGGGGGATCCCTGACGGAAGAACTGCGCCAAGCCGAAACCGAAGTGCGGGCTGCCCGCCTGGTTTACAACTCCCGCACCGGTACTTCCGAGTTTAGCGATGCCGTCGAGTTTATCCAGCGGGGACGTAGGGCCAAGGCCAACCAAGCCACCATCACCCCTGAAAAGGTGGAGCTGCGGGGAGAGGTGGTGATCGAGCAGATCGAGGGGGAGTGGCTGGCGCGGCGGCTACAAAACCCGGAGACCCAGGCCGATGTGGATCAGCCGACGGTGATCTACGCCGACCGGGTGGAGATCGACCAAGCCAGCGGCGATGCCCGCTTCTTCGGCAATGTGGTTATTGTGCAGGCCAACCGCGCCATCGAAGGGGATCGCGCCGATTACTTCGACCGAGAACAAATTTTCAAAATCAGCGCCGAACAGGCTCCTGTGGTGCTCTGCGATCGGGGAGAGGTCGGCCGCCTTCCCGGGGAGAGCACCCAAGCTCTGCCGGGCCGCAACGCGCTGGATCAGATGTGCCGGGGCGCCAATCGCCTCAGTGGCAAGCTGGTTACCCTGAACATAAAACAAGATGAATACACCGTCGAAGGAGACGAGCAGCAGCAGGGAATGTTTCAGTTTCGCATCACCGACGCCCTCTGATGGGATCCCCCCTCGGGGAGCCATCTGTGGTTTTTGATCGTCCAGGTTTGGCTGAGGTTGTGATCCGAGGTGATGTCATGACGGCTCCACTCGCCGAGGGCAAACTGCGCAGAACCCCTGCTCAAGCGGGCAGCTTTTGGGGATCCCTGAAATTGGGGGCTGCCTTTTTGGAGTTTTATCTCTTCAAAGAGATGATTCGCCCCTTCTTTCTGGGAGTGGCCGGGGGCACGGTGCTGATGCTGGGCAACCAGCTCTTTATCTACGCCGATCTGCTGGTGAAAAAGGGCGCTCCTCCGCTAACCATTTTGCACATTCTCATCCTCAATTTGCCCGCCATTTTGGTGGTCACCTTTCCCATTGCCGGCCTCTTTGCCACCTTGCTCACCCTGGGCAAAATGGGAGCCGATAGCGAGATCATCGCCCTGCGCGCTGCTGGGATCCCCTATCGCAAAGTGTTTATCCCCGTGCTCTGTATTGGCCTGCTGATCAGCGGCTTGGCGCTGTTGACCAATGAAGTGATTGTGCCGGAAACCAACCAAAAGGTGAAAATCCTGAACAAGAACCTCATCTTGGCTCAAGATGCTCTTTTGTTTAATCCAGAAGAGATCGTGCGGGTGGATGATGATCTCTGGTTTCATGTCGGATCGATTGACCCGAAGACCGGCTTGATGCAGGATTTGTTGATCCTGGATCGCAAAGCTGAGACCGGCCACCTGCGCTATCCGCAGGTGATCTCCGCTCAAACCGCGCAGCAGGTGGGCCAATCGTGGCAACTGCGAGATGTGGTGATCCGCCGTTATGACGAGCAGGGGCGCACCTACTATGAAGGCCAGGTGGAAGAAATGCAGCTCAACATCGTCAACAAACTGGTGGGCCTGGTGTACGCGGAAAAAGTGCCCCAAGAGCAACGGGCGGGGGAGCTGTGGGAGCAGTGCCAGCGATATCGAGCGGAGCAACGTCCTTCTGCCGATGTGGCTCGCTGCCTGACGGAATACCACCTCAAGTTCGCCATTCCTTTGGCCAGCTTTTTCGCCATCTTGGTGGCTGCCCCCTTGGGCCTGCAAACGGTGCGGCAAACGGGGCGCTACGGCGGCGTGGCGCTAGCGATTGTTCTGGTGTTTATTTACTATGTACTGATGAGCCTGGGACGAGCGATGGGTCGAGTTGAGCACATCGATCCCTGGCTGGCTGCCTGGTTGCCGAATATGATTTTCGGTGGGGTAGGCCTTTCTTTACTGTGGCGGTTTTTACGGTGAAATCCTGCAACTTCCCCCCTGACTTCAGCCCTTGGGCAAAGTGGTTGGCTCTTTGCTGGGGCGGCTCCCTGTGGTTGGGGACGGGGGAGGCCGTCTTCGCCCAGTTGGACCCCCTGCCCACTGTTGGCGTCGGCGGGACGGAGTTCTCTCTGGAGGGCTACCAGCGCTTTCGGTCAGCGCAAACACTTGCTCAGCGCCTGCAACCGGCCCGCCGGGCTTCCAGCCCAGAACCGATGGCTGCCGCCGATGAGGAGCCCATCACCTTGGCCGAGGCGCAATCTTCTCTGCCTGCTACAGCCTTGACTGCGGCAACCCCACCCCCTACGGCCCTGGTCTCTCCTCCCTCTGCCAACTCTCCTGAAAAGGCCCTCACGCCAGAAGAACTGAACCGACAGCGGCTACAACGGCTGTTGGCCGAAGGGGCAGCAGCCCATGCTCGGCGACAGGCGCAGCAAGCCCAAGCAACACCGGCTCCCCAGCCCGCTTCACCGGCGACGCCCACTGCAGCAGTTCCCACCCTGAACTCCCTTCGGCTTTCCCAGCCCATGACTTCTCAGGCTGAAGCCCTGCAGGTGGAAGAGCAACCCTGGCTGCGCCCCACCAAGGACTCCGTCCCGCTAACGCGATCGGAATCCAATGGCGAAAACCGGGCTACGGCCCAACTGCAAGGTGGAGCCGGTTCAGAGGCAAGGTTAAATCGGATCCCAGCTTCCCCCAAGACCATTCCTCCCCTGATCTCCCAAGCCGGTGGGAGCTTGGATTTGGGCGGTGTTGTGTTGGCAGATGCCGCCCCTGCGTCGGGGCTGACGGGATCCCCCATGGCCACTCAAAGGGGCAGGGAAGCCTTTGTCCCCACTGCGGGCTCACCCCTGGCTCCTCAACTGCTGGAGCAGTTCCCCCTTTTGCGGGATCTGGGCACTGGTGCAGATGCCGTTTCAGCGGCAGAAAATCTTGGCACCGGCAGCCAGGGATCCCAGATTCGCCAGCAACTCTCGGCCACCGCGCAGCGGCAAATCCCCCTTGACCCGGATCAAATCAACGTGAGTGGGGATGTGCTCAGCTACATCGCCGAACAAGACCTGGGCATTGCCGAGGGGAACGCCTTGATCCAACTGGCCGACGGCACCCGCATCACCGGCGACCGGCTGCTGTTTTATCGGCGGGAGCGACGCCTGCGCAGCGAGGGCCCTTTTCGCATGGAGCAGCCCCCTGGCCCCCAAGGGCGGGGGATCCGGCAAATCGAAGGGCGAAATTTGGATCTGGATATCCCCGGTCGCACCGCCCAATTTGAGAGCTCGCTGGTCATTCTGCCGGGGGAGGAGCCGGGCACCAAGGTTTTTGTGCGCAGCCAAGAGACCACCGCCATTTTGGGGGATCAGATCTTTTTCGAGAAAGCCACCGTCACCACCTCGCCAGAGCCACCCATCACCCACTACGTGCAAGGGGATCGGGTGGAGGTGTTTCCCGATGACCGGGTGATCGTCTACGACGCCCGCGTGTTTGCCGGCGGCGAGCTGACAGAAGCAGGGGATCTGCGGGCGGGCCTTCAGATCGCCTATTTCCCCCTGTTCATCTACAGCCTGCGAGATCACCAATGGGTGCTGCCGGGGCGCAGCGAGACAGAGGGGGTGTTTGTCAAATCCAGTTGGGCCTACCGCTTCGACGAATACAACTTCGGCGGCCTGCGGCTGGATGTCATGCAGAAAAAAGGCTTGGGCATCGGCTTCCTGCACGACTACATCCTGCCCATCCCGGACAGTGTCAACTACGGGCGAGCCCAGTTTTACTTGGTTACCGAAGCCGACCAACAGCGCTTCTCCAGCCGTTTCCGCATCGACCACAACTTCGACTTTTACGCTGCCAACCTCTTTGGGCAGGAAGGCCAACTGCGGGGACAGCTCAACCTCAACCTGGACAACACCTACCGTCCTGCCGGCGGGCGCAACGACAACGCCGATCTGCGTCTCAACGCCACCTTTCAGGGGGATCTCTCCACCACCACCCTCAACATCAGCCGCACCGGATCCCAGGAGCGGGGCATCTACAGCTTCCCCCTCACCCTCAGCCACACTCAGCGCTACGGGGGCGTGCATTGGCTGCAATCGGATCTGCGCTTGGACTACAACCAGCGGGTGAGCGTCAAAGATGGCCCCGACTTTGCCGATGCGCGGTTGACGCTGGGCACTCAACTGACCCCACCCGGTTGGGGAGGTACCTATCGCCTGGCCTACCGTGCCTACAGCAGTTCCAATGGCGACAACGAGCCGCGTCGCAACTTCGAGCTGGCCTTTAACCCCGACCTCATTCGCATCACGCCCGATATTGCCCTCAGCAGCGCCCTCACCCTGACTCAAGAGCAACAGCCGGATCAAGAGGTGGGGGCAGGTCTCCACTTTTTCAATCGCTACGAGCTGCGCTCCAGCCTCCAGTTCAACGATATTCAACCGGCTCCCTGGATCACCTTCATGCCGGGTTCTATCGATTACACCCAAGTCCTCTACTCCACTCCTGACCAGGAGTCTACCGTCAGCCTCAACCCTCGCCTCAGTCTCAGACCTGCCGACTGGAATACCATCGACCTGCGCTACAGCCGCACCTTCTACGGCAACAATTCTGTGCCCTTCCAAACCCTCTCCACCAGCCCTAAAGATGTGGATCGCATCAATGCCAACATCAGCTTCTTTACGCCCCGCGATCTTCTGCCCGATGTGCCCCCAGGCTACATTGCCTTTGAAGATGACCTGCCCGGCGAGCTGCCGATAGCCCTGACCTTCCCCGACGATACCCCGGAGGATTTGGCAGCGATTGCCTCCCGCAACTTGCAGGAGCTGCAGGCAGAGGTGAAAAACCTGGTGCGCCTGGACACCAGCCTTGGCTACGACTTCATCACCCAGAAGTGGGATACCCTCAACGCCAACTTCACCTGGAGCACCGCCCCTGATCTGTTCAACATTCAGTTGCAGACGGCCTACGACCTGAACCAGGGACAGCTCCAACCCGTTCGTCTGGAATATCGGGGACGCAGCAGCACCACATTTAACCGGGATCAACGCTCTGGCCTGGATGTGTATGAGCCGGGGATCAGCTATGCGCTGCAGGCGGTTTACGATCCCCGGTTGGGCCAGATCTCTACCTATGGTCTGGAGCTGGATGCCACCCTCGGCACGCGATGGCAAAATCACTGGCGGCTGCGCTTGGGCCTGACGGAAGCAGGGATCCGCCGCGTGGAAGTCCGCCGCGACCTGCGGGATTTTGAGCTGCGCCTGGCCTACGATCCGGTAGCCGAGTCGCTGCGCCTGGAAGGGATCCTGGTGGCTTTCCCCAGTCGCCCGGTGGGCCTCACCCAAGAGCGGGGAGATTTTCAA
>NZ_JANSIC010000089.1:0-10187 GCF_047461955.1 Synechococcus sp. R55.7 | reverse complement strand
TCAACGACTACCGCAAGGGCTTGCTGGGGCCGCTGGCCTTGGAACTCCCTCCCAAGGCTTGAGCCCCTTAGAAGAAATCACGAAAGAAAGTCACGTTGTTGCTATGGGCAGGGGAACCGCAACGCTGTCGCGATAGGCCGCTGTGGGAACTTGCTCACCTCAATGTGCAGGCGCTCCAGTAGGGGAATAGCAGCGGGCATAGAAAAAGCTTGGGCCGAAGTAAGCCGAGGGCAAATAGCGGATCCCCCACAAGCGCTAGGTAGTGATACGCTGTTTATCAGGTTAGATCCGGAGCGGAGCCATCGCAATGCTGAAATGCACCACTCGCCACGTCCACATTTTTGCCGGTGAAGTTACTGCCGACAACAACTTCGTGCCCCGCGACGACCTGTTTACCCTCGATGTGGATCCGGACAACGAGCTGGTCTGGACTGATGCTGCCCTGCAAAAGGTCTATGCCCGTTTCGAAGAGTTGGTGGAAGAATACCGGGGGCGGGACTTGACCGAGTACAATATCCGCCGCATTGGGTCTGACCTGGAACATTTCATCCGCTCCCTGCTCAAGCAAGGGGAGATCGCCTATAACCTGCAGGGGCGTGCCCCCAACTTCAGCATGGGCTTTCCCCAGATCCCTGCTGAAGAAATTGTCGGCCAATACATCCCCAAGGGCTAGCTCTTTGCCGGTTCTGGACAGAGTTTTTGATTGTTCTGCATCTAAGGCTTTTACCCATCTGATTGTCGGAGCGTTTCCCCATGTCTGGAGAACCCACCCCCGAGGCCGCTGCTGCCGAGAAACCCGCTGAAGCTGCCAAGCCTGCTGCTGAGGATTCCCCCAAAGCCGCTGCGAAAAAAGTTGCTAAGGAAGAAAAGCCCTTCGAGCAACAGATCACGGAAGAGGTGATCCCGGCAGCCATTGCGGCTTTTCAAAAGCGCGGAGTCAGCGATCTGGAGCTGCGCCTGGAAGGCAAGACGCTGGTCGGCGCGTTTGCAGGAGGCAAGAAGCAATTTAGCGTGCTGTTTGCTGAGGGATCCTTGAATGGCCGCAAGTTCTTCCGCTGTACCACCGAAGGATCCCCGGCCAGCACCATCGAGTCTTTTATGATCGACGAGCGGCGCGTGGATGTCAACCTATTCGTGTTTTATTTGGTGCAGCGCCTTTACGCTCAGCAGTGGTATTGAGTTCGCGTGACCTTGAAGGATCCCTGGCTACCCCTAGCCGGAGAGAGTAAGTCTGCTCGCAAGAGACGAGGGGAGGTGCAGCCGGCTGCAGTTACCGTAAAGCCAGGATCCATCCGGCCATGTTCTTTGGCATGCCCACGATCCCAGAACGGGCACCTTGGCTGCCGCCTTCCCGGAAGATGAGCTGCGCACTTGGCTCGAAGAACGGTACCGCCCCAGCGGGATCAGCCGTTCATAGTCGCGCTTCAGGTTAGGGTGAGAGGCCTGGGCTACTGATCGCGCCAGCGGGACGGAGTCCTTGAAAAGCCTTCTGGCCCCGTGCATTCAACGTTTCTAGTTTGAATCGAAATGCCCATAATTCCCCAGAGGGCTGCTCCCGTAGATCAGGTTCCCCGGCAAACGGCGCAGCTGGGGCTCGAACCCGGTCGGCCCAGAGGTTGTTCCCCAGTGCAGGGATCCCTTGCCATTGGGAGGGATGTTCTGTCGAGGCCAAAAAGATTATCGTTTGTAAAGAAAGCTAAGGCGGTGCTACGGGAGGTCTCGAAATGTACATCGTGCAGATTGCGTCTGAATGCGCCCCGGTTATCAAGGCGGGGGGACTGGGGGATGTGGTGTACGGCCTCAGCCGCGAGCTGGAGGTGCGGGGCCACTGTGTCGAGCTGGTTTTGCCCAAGTACGACACGATGCGCTACGACCAGATCTGGGGTTTGCACGACGCCTATCGCGATCTCTGGGTGCCCTGGTACGGGGGAGCCATTCACTGCTCGGTGTACTGCGGCTGGGTGCATGGCCGCCTTTGCTTTTTTATTGAGCCCCACTCGGGCGATAACTTCTTCAATCGCGGGTGTTATTACGGCTGCCCGGATGACAACATGCGTTTTGCTTTTTTCAGCAAGGCGGCTCTAGAGTTTCTCCTACAAAGCAACAAGCGCCCCGACATCATCCATTGCCACGACTGGCAGACAGGGTTGGTACCGGTGCTGCTGTTTGAGATCTACAAGTACCACGGCATGGGAAACCAGCGGGTGTGCTACACCATTCACAACTTCAAACACCAAGGCTTTGGCGGCCCAGAGATTCTTTGGGCTACCGGCCTCAACCGCGAACCCTACTACTTCCACTACGACCGTTTGCGCGATAACTTCAACCCCTTTTCTCTCAACTTTATGAAGGGGGGAATTGTTTTTTCCAACTTTGTCACTACGGTCTCTCCCAATCACGCGCTGGAGGTGCAATTTGGCGACTACGGCTATGGACTTGGCCATACCCTCTACTTGCACCGGCACAAGTTTCGCGGCGTTTTGAATGGCATCGATTACGACATTTGGAACCCGGAGATCGACCGCTTTATCCCCGTGCGCTACACTGCTCAAACGCTGGAAAATAAAGCTAAAAACAAAAAAGCTCTGCGGGATCGGCTGCTACTGCAGGATGTTGACAAGCCTATCGTGGCCTATATCGGGCGATTGGACGAGCAAAAGGGCGTGCATTTGGTGCATCATGCCATCTACCGCTCCCTGTTCAAAAATGCCCAATTTGTTCTGCTGGGATCCGCTACGGAGCGAGGGATCGGCGCTTGGTTTGCCCACGAGAAAAGCTACCTCAACAACAACCCCGATGTTCACATTGAGTTGGGCTTTAACGAAGAACTTTCCCACCTTATCTATGCGGGGGCAGACATCATCGTAGTGCCCAGCCACTACGAACCCTGTGGACTCACTCAGATGATTGGCTTGAAGTATGGCACAGTTCCGGTGGTGAGAGGAGTGGGTGGCCTGGTGGATACCGTCTTCGACCGCGACTACGATCCCCACAAATTGCCCGAGCAACGCAACGGCTACGTCTTTTATCACACAGATCCAGCTGCTTTGGAGTCGGCTCTGGATCGGGCCATCGACCTTTGGTACACCGCTCCTGACCAGTTCCGTCAACTGCAGATTCAAGGCATGAGCTACGACTACTCCTGGAACTATCCTGGCAAGGAGTATCTGGAGATCTACGACTTCATTCGTCACCGCTGAGCCCAACAGCGATCCCCAGCGATCCCAGCTCTTGACCCCAAGGACGAAATGCTGGACGATAGGTAGCAATCTTGGGCTTAACCTTCTCTACAGATTTGCTGCTGAGAAGGGTAAGTCTGCTCCGTTATCTTTCCCTGTCTGTAAGGATCCCCGGCTGCCATGGGTTATCTCGCCTTGGTACTCCACGCGCACCTGCCGTTTGTGCGCCACCCTGAGCAAGACTTTGTGCTGGAGGAAGAATGGCTCTACGAAGCCATCACGGAGACCTATGTGCCGCTGCTGCACATGTTCGAGGGGCTACAGCGAGATGGCATCGACTTTCGCTTCACCATGTCCCTGACGCCGCCCTTGGTGTCGATGCTGCGGGATCCCTTGCTGCAGGAGCGCTACGACCACTACCTAACCAAATTGGAAGAGCTGGCCCAGCTGGAGTACGACAAAAACGCCACCAACGGCCACATTCGCTACCTGGCGGAGCACTACATCAAGCAGTTTGCCATGGTGCGGGATCTCTGGGAGCGCTACGACCGGGATCTGGTGCGAGCTTTTAAGCAGTTTCAAGACAGCGGCAACCTGGAGATCATCACCTGTGGGGCTACCCACGGCTACCTGCCCTTGATGCAGATGTACCCGCAGGCAGTCTGGGCGCAGTTGATTGTAGCTTGTGAGCACTACAACGAGCACTTTGGCCAATGGCCGCGGGGGATCTGGCTGCCGGAATGCGCCTACTACCAAGGGCTGGAGCGGATGATCGCCGATGCTGGCCTGCGCTACATGATCACCGACGCCCATGGTCTTCTCTACGCCAAGCCCCGGCCTCGTTACGGCATGTACGCCCCTATTTTTACCGAGACCGGCGTCGCCGTTTTCGGGCGGGATCACGAATCCTCGCAGCAGGTGTGGTCGGCGGAAGTGGGCTACCCCGGGGATCCGGTTTACCGCGAGTTCTACAAAGACCTGGGGTATGAAGCCGACTACGAGTACATCAAGCCTTACATCATGCCCAACGGCCAGCGGAAAAACACCGGCATCAAGTACCACCGCATCACCGGGCGCAACCTGGACCTGGGGCAAAAGCAGCTTTACGACCCCTATTGGGCGCGGGAGAAAGCGGCAGAGCATGCGGGCAACTTTATGTTCAACCGCCAGCGGCAAATCGAATATTTGTACAGCGTCATGGGCCGCCCGCCGCTGGTGGTGGCCCCCTACGATGCGGAGTTGTTCGGCCACTGGTGGTACGAGGGCCCTTGGTTTTTGGATTTTCTCATCCGCAAGAGCTACTTCGACCAAAACACCTACCGCATGACTCACCTGGCGGAGTACCTGCGGGAGAACCCCACCCAGCAGGTGTGCAAACCTGCCCAGTCCAGTTGGGGGGCGCGCGGCTTCCACGAATACTGGCTGAACCCCAGCAACGCTTGGATTTATCCCCATTTGCACAAGGCCACCGAGCGGATGATCGAGCTGAGCCGTCGCGAGCCTGCCGATGACCTAGAATGGCGGGCCTTGAACCAGGCGGCGCGAGAATTGCTACTGGCTCAATCGTCTGACTGGGCTTTTATCATGCGCACAGGGACGATGGTTCCCTATGCAGTGCGCCGCACCAAGTCTCATCTGCTGCGCTTCAACCACCTCTACGAGAAGATCAAAGAGGGTCAGTTTCGGCGAGAAAAAGCCACCCCTGAAGAGGAGCAGTGGCTGGCCAAGGTGGAATACATGGACAACATCTTCCCCAATATCAACTACCGGGTTTACCGACCCCTCTAAGCCGGTTGGGCAGGTCTGGAGGGTGCCTGCTTCCGACCGCCAGAGACACCAGAGGCAGAAGTTTCCGGCTACCCTCCTTGAGGGGATCGAACTACCCCAGGGCAGGAGGGATCCTCCGTTCGTTGCGCTGATCCCAACCTTCCTCTCCTTTTGGGAAAGGGGCAGGAGTCGCTCGTGTTGGCCTCGCAGAGCGCTCAGGGAGCGTTTTAATCTGGCTTGTTCAGTAGCCCCGATATCCCCGAAGACTCCCTGCTGCTGGGGCCCGCCTTCCCTAGCCGGATGGCCAGGCCACCGATTCTAGAGCTTGGTGCCGCACTCGGCGCAAAACTTGTGCAGGGTGGGGTTTTTGGTGCCGCAATTGGGGCAGTAGATCAGCTCGGCGGCTTGTTCCAGTTGCCGCTTCTCCGGCAGCCCGATCATCTGATAGTTAGCTTTGCCGGCAGGCACCATCGGGTAGCAGTTTTCGTCCCGCTTGACCACAAAGTCGGCCACTACCGGCCCCTCGTGCTTGAGGATCTCCTGGATGGCATCTTCCAGTTGATCGGGGTGATCGACGCGGATCCCTTTTACCCCAAAAGCCTCGGCTAGCTTGACAAAATCCGGCATTCCGGGAGACATATCCGAGTGGGAGTAGCGCTCGCCGTGGAAGGCCTGCTGCCACTGCCGCACCATGCCCTGCCAGCCGTTGTTGATGATGGCCACTTTGGTGGCAATGCCGTACTGAGCCACTGTGCCCAGCTCTTGCATGTTCATCTGGAAGCTGGCATCGCCACTGATGCAGATGACTTCTTCGTGAGGCAGGGCTACCTTGACTCCCATCGCCGCGGGGAACCCGTAGCCCATGGTGCCCAGCCCAGAACTGGAGATCCATTGGCGCGGCCCGTTGCGCAGAAACTGCGCCGCCCACATCTGATGCTGGCCAACATCGGTGGTGTAGTAGGCGTGGGGAGCATGACGACGAAAGGCATCGATCACCTGTTGGGGGGCAATCACGCCTTCGTAGCTGGGCACCTGCAGGGGATAGTCCCGCTTCCAGCGCTCGATCCGATCCAGCCAGGCCTGAGTTAGGCCTGGAGTAGAAGGCATTTTGCTCAGTTGAGCCAGCATCTCCACCAGAACAGTGCGCACATCCCCTACAATCGGCACATCGGGCGCACGGTTTTTGCCCACCTCGGCTGGGTCGATGTCGATGTGAATGACTTTGGCGTGCTTGGCAAATTCATCTAGCTTGCCGGTCACGCGATCGTCAAAGCGGGCCCCCACCGCAATGAGCAGGTCGCACTCGGTGACGGCGAAGTTGGCATAGGCCGTGCCGTGCATGCCCAGCATCCCCACCGACAGGGGATCGTTCTCATCGAAAGCCCCTTTGCCCATGAGGGTGGTGGTCACCGGGATCCGATAGGTGTGGGCCAGCTCGGCAATTTCGGCGTGGGCACCGGAGATGATCGCCCCACCTCCCACATACAGCAAGGGCCGCTTGGCCTGCAGGATCAGCTTGGCCGCTGTGTGGATTTGCCGTGGGTTGCCACGCACGGTGGGCTTGTAGCCGGGGATGTTGATCTCGCTGACGGGTTGATAGTCAAACTCTTCCAGGCCCACATCTTTGGGGATGTCGATCAGCACCGGCCCGGGCCGCCCTGTCCCGGCAATGTGAAAAGCCTCTGCCACGATCCGAGACATTTGGCGCGGATCCCGTACCACGTAGGAGTGCTTCACAATGGGCAGGGTGATGCCAAAGATGTCCGTCTCCTGGAAGCCGTCGGTGCCAATCAGATGGCGAGGTACCTGCCCAGTGATGACCACCATGGGTACAGAGTCCATCATGGCGTTGGCGATGCCCGTCACCAGGTTGGTCGCCCCTGGGCCAGAGGTAGCAAAACACACCCCCACCTTGCCAGTGGCGCGAGCATATCCGTCGGCGGCGTGGGCAGCCGCTTGTTCGTGGCGTACCAGGTAATGTTTGAGCAGCCCCTGAGACTCGGCTTTGTACAGCTCGTCGTAGATGGGGAGGATGGCTCCCCCCGGATAGCCAAAGATGTGTTGCACCCCATGCCGGTGCAGGCTGTCCACCAACGCATATCCACCAGTCGCCACGGTGTCTCCTCCCCACTGAGATGACCGAACGTCAAACGCCCGCTCTCAGGAGCGCCAGCGCAGACAGGGTACTGGCCAGAAGTTGGCCAACTTTGTATTCAATTCTACAGTCTAGCAGTGGTTTGCTTTGGAATCGCTTAGACTTTCACGGTCGGCTAAAGTAACACTGGGGATCCCTAGGGATCCTCGCCGGAGTGTTGAGAGTGCCCTATCCATGACTGGAGAGCCAACCCCCATTGACCCCGGGCCGGAGCGGTCTCAGGGCAGCTTGCTGCTAGCTGTGCCCATCCTCGGATCCCCGCACAGTGCTGTGGGATCCCGACAGTGGCTGGTATGGGGAGCGCTGGGGATCTTTCTGGTGGGTCTGGGGTTGCGCCTGTGGCGGCTGGACGAGTTCCCGGCACCTGTGTTCGATGAGGTGTACTTCCCGGAGTTTGCCCAGAACTACCTGGATGGCAAGCCTTTTTACGATGTGCATCCCCCCTTGGGCAAGTACTTCATTGCCCTTAGCATTCAGGTGTTTGGCCGCAACGAGTGGGGATTCCGCTTCGCCACTGCTTTTTGCGGATCCCTGATCCCTCTGTTGCTGACCGGTTTAGCCTACCGCCTCACCTACCACGTGGGCTTTGCTCTGTTGAGCGGGGTTTTGCTGCTGACCGATGGGGTGTTTCTGGTGGAATCCCGCTTTGGCCTGATCAACGTGTATCTGGTAGCCTTTGGGCTGGCAGCGACCATTCTGTTGCTGAGAGGTCTAGAAGACCAAGGTTGGCGACGGGCTGCTCACTTTGCTTGCTCCGGGATCCTGTTGGGGGCGGCAGCTTCGGTGAAGTGGAATGGCCTCTGGTTTACCTTCATGTTTGCTCTGTTGGGGATCCTCGTCTGGGGGGTGGTCTGGCTGCGCCCGCAGTGGATCCCACGGTTGGGCATTTTGAGCCAGATTCGTCATCTGCGCTGGTGGCACTATGCGTTCTGCTTCGTCCTCGCTCCGCTGGCCTTTTATGCCATTCAGTGGATCCCGCACCTGCAGCTGAATCCCCAACAGGGACTAACTCTGGATTGGAGCTGGACGGGCATCCAGAATTATTTCCGATCCCTGGTGCTCATCAACCAATCCATCTACGGCGGCCACATGGCAGCCCACCTGGTGGTGAACGAAGAGACCCCTGTTCACCCCTACTGCTCCACCAGCTTGCGATCCCTGGTGGCTTGGTTCCCGGCTTTGCGTCCTTGGCTGACTACGCCCTTGGCCTCGGCAGGAGCTTGGTCCTGGCCAATTCTGGGCCGCCCCGTGGCCTACTACTTCGGCAGTCAGGGCAACCTCTGGCAAGCTGTTCATGGCTTGGGCAATCCTTGGCTGTGGTGGCTGGGGACGGGATCCATCTTGGTGCTTGTCTGGCGAGGGATCCGCCACTTTCACGGTCTCGAAGCCTTCATTTTGATTGGCTATGCGGCCAATTACCTGCCTTGGTTTAGGGTCAGCCGCTGCGTTTTTATCTACCACTACATGAGCGCTCTGGCGTTTAGCACCCTAGCCCTGGCTTGGTTGGTGCTGCTGGGCTGGCAGAGCTATCGCCGCTTTTGGCGCGGGGCGAGCATCACGGCGGTGGCCCTGGTTTTGGCGTCCTTTGTCTTCTTTTTCCCCGTTTGGCTTGGCCTGCCCCTCAGTCCAAGCGGATTCTACGCCCGCATGTGGTTTCGCTCTAGCCCGGTGCCGCTGTTCTGTTTCAGCCCCCAATCTTGCCAACAGCCCCCGCTGCACCTGCCGTCCATCCCCGGCTTGAACTGGATCTAAGGGAGGCATGGTAAGCTTTGTGAAGTTTGTTTCGTGAAATGCGGCGCTCCGTTACCGAAAGATGGAGCGAGGTTCGCGAAACCCTTGTGGTGGAGGTAGTGGAAACGTCATGGCCCGATCTTGCCCGAGTTCTGCCAACTCTCCCCGCCGTCCACTGGCTTACCCAGAGCAAGCTGTCCCGGTTGGGGTGATCGGGGTAGGCAACATGGGCCAGCACCACACCCGCGTTTTCAGCCTGATGAAGGATGTGCGGGTCGTGGGGGTAGCGGATATCAACGTGGAACGGGGATTGGATGTGGCCAGCCGCCACCGCGTTCATTTCTATGAGGACTACCGCGATCTGCTGCCCCATGTAGCTGCCGTGGCCATTGCCGTGCCGACGGTTCTGCACCACGAGGTGGGTATGGCCTGCCTGGAGGCCGGGGTACATGTGCTGATCGAAAAGCCCATCGCTGCCAGCATCAGCGAAGCAGAATCGCTGGTGAACCGAGCTGCCGATTGCAATTGTATTTTGCAGGTGGGGCACATCGAGCGCTTCAGCCCTGTTTTCCAAAAGCTGGGCCAAGTCTTGCAAAGTGAAGAACCTCTGGCTTTTGAGGCTCACCGTCTCAGCCCCTATTCCGACCGCGCCAGCGATGTGTCGGTGGTATTCGACTTGATGATCCACGACATCGATCTGTTGCTGGAGCTGATCCCATCTCCCGTGACCCAGATTACCGCCAGCGGCAACCGCATCTCCAAGCTGGGCTACCTGGACTACGTCACGGCTACTCTCACTTTTGCCAACGGTGCCATCGCCACCCTCACTGCCAGCAAGGTCACCCACCGCAAGGTGCGCAAAATTGCCGTCCACTGCAAGAATGCCTTGGTAGAAGCAGATTTTCTCCACAATGAGATCTCGGTGTACCGCCAGGGATCCGTCGGCAGCACCAGCGACTACGGCCAAATGCCCTACCAGCGGGATTGTTTGATTGAGAAAGTCCACACCGACAATATCGACAAGCTGCATGCCGAACTGGAGCACTTCATCAATTGCGTGCGGGGGGGCAACCAACCTTCTGTGGGTGGGGAACAGGCCCTGAAAGCATTGAGGCTGGCCTCGGAGGTAGAGCGGATTGCTTTGGATGGATGTGCCTGGAGCGAAGCCAAGCCCCGCCGTAGTCTCCTATCCTAGTCTTTAACGCAAGCCCCAGATGGGGGCAGAGCCCTGTTGTTGGCCCATAGCCATTCCAGCATCAGGCTGGGGAAGAAAAAGCGACATTCGCGCCCGCGGAGTGCAGCTCTATTGACAGCTCCCCATTCGGGTGGCAGCTTTTCGAGCGAGCAATGGGGCT
>NZ_JANSIC010000088.1:0-10262 GCF_047461955.1 Synechococcus sp. R55.7 | reverse complement strand
GCCCTGAAGGACGGGGCTTGCCGCGCCTTTTGGTCAATACAGCTGCGTCTTGACTCCGCTATGGTGGCGCTATGGTGAATAGAGGGGTGGGAGGATGGGTTGAGAGCGGCGATGGCAACAACAGACGTGACGGTGGTGGTGAAGATCGGCACCTCCAGCCTGACAGATACTCAGACCGGCTTGTTGCGTCTTTCGGTGTTGGGGCCGCTGGTGGAGGTGCTGACCCACCTGCGCAGGCAGGGGTATGCGGTGATCTTGGTCTCCTCTGGGGCGGTGGGGGTGGGCTGTGCTCGCCTTGGCTGGCGGCAACGACCGACGGCTATTGCCGAGAAGCAGGCGGTGGCTGCGGTGGGACAGGGGCGGTTGATCCGCCTTTACGATGACCTCTTCTCGGCTCTGAACCAGCCAATTGCCCAAGTGCTGCTCACCCGCGGCGATCTGGTGGAGCGCAGCCGCTACGTGAACGCCAATCGCACTTTTGCCCAACTGCTGCAGATGGGGGTTATTCCCATCGTCAATGAAAACGACACGGTGGCAGTGGAGGAGCTGAAATTCGGCGATAACGACTCGCTTTCGGCGTTAGTGGCCAGCATGGTGCAGGCCAAGTGGCTTATCCTGCTCACCGATGTGGACAAGCTCTATTCGGCTGACCCCAACCGAGATCCCTCTGCCCAGCCCATTGAGCGGGTGTTGCCCGGGATCCCGCTACAGGTGAAGGCCGAAGCCCAGGGGAAAAGCGGCTGGGGCACCGGCGGCATGGCCACCAAACTGACCGCTGCTCAAATTGCTACAGCTGCAGGGGTAACGGTGGTGATCACCAATGGCAAACGGCCTGAGCAGATCCCGGCAATTCTGGCCGGCGAGGCCATCGGCACCCGCTTTGATCCGGCTCCTCAGCCCGCCAGCGCCCGCAAGCGATGGATTGCCTACGGCCTCATCCCCGAGGGATCTTTGACTTTGGATGAGGGGGCGGTACGAGCGGTGTGCGAGCAAGGGCGCTCGCTGTTGCCGGCAGGGATCACAGCCATTTCTGGGGAGTTTGAGGCGGGGGCTGCCGTGCGCCTGTGCGATCCCAGCGGCCAGGAGGTGGCGCGGGGCCTGGTGAACTACAGCGCCGAGGAGCTGCGGCAGATTAAGGGCAAAAAAACCGCCGAGATTCCCCGCATCCTGGGCTACGAAGGGGTTGATACTGCCGTCCACCGGGATAACTTGGCCTTGCTCAATTGAGGCCATGGGTGAGGCCATGGGGGCGAGTCCAGGCGCGGTGCTCTGCACCACTAGCACGAATGGCTACAACGGCGGGATCCCAACGCCTATTCTTCCAACTGCCAGGGATCCTGAGCCAGCACCTCATCGAAAACCCGCGGGGGGCGCACGGCCATCAGCACCTGGCCCAACAGGGGAGAGGAGGGCGAGTCTTCTATCCACTCCACCGCCAGGGATCCGGCCCGATCCACCAGGAAAAATCCCGCCATCTGAGCTCCCTCCCAAACCCGAGCGGCGCGATCGACCACCAGCAAAACCGGATCCTGTTCTTCACCGGCAGGCACCGGCAAACCCAACAGGGATCCCAAAAGCCGGTTTTCCACCTGAAGGATCACCGGATCCCCGGCCTTTTGAATCACCGGCCAAGCAGGCAAGGCCATCCAAGTCTGCTCCGCCGGGCTGTTGACCCAGCCAAAGGGCCCTTGCGGCTCGCTGGGGGGGATCCCTTCCCAGGCGGCAGTTGCAAGAGGCAGGGATCCGGCCACCGGCAGCAGTCGCGGCAGATCTTCTTCCAAGCGAAACACGGACAGCTTGGGCAAAACGCTGCGTTGGGGGCGGGAGCTGGTGGCAATCGTGGACAAGAGCTGCTCCACCTGTCGGCGGGCTGTATCACTGTGGACATACTGAAACGCTCGACCGATAGCCCGAGTTCGCTCCTGCAGATCGCGGGTTTGCTGGGCCGTCCGCCAGGCTTGATAGGCCACCGCATCGCCGGGGTGATCTGTAAACCCTTCCGGAAGCTGTTGGAGCTGGGCATAATTTTTCACGGCGCGGGCGATCTCATGAGCATCAGCGGCATTCAAATGGCGACTGAAGATAAATTCCGCCACCCGAACCCGATCCTGTGGGGAGAGAATGCGCAACTCGTAGAGGATATCGCTACCTTTGTGGGCAAAATGCTCCAGAACTGCTGGGCTGGCTCCTGCTTTGGATATCCCTTCGTAAACTTGGGCCGCAACAAGGATCTGGTTTTGGTGAATGGGCTCAAACCCGGTTGCCTCGAAGATGGCCTGGGGAGTCATTTTCTGTCGTTGCAAAGCTTGACAGGCCTTGGCCCAATCCAGCCACCGGCCCTCTTTGCGGCGCAGCCGCTCTACCAACAAGCTGGGATCCTCCTCCACAGCAGCAGGTTCCGGCAGATACTGACTCATGCTTGTTCTCCAACAGGCTGGACAGATCACCACTCCCCTGGTCCACAGCCCAGCAGAGCTGGCCGGGCATCTGGCCAAACTTGATCTTCAAACTTGATCTTAGGGCTGATAGCGGTTCTGGCCGAGTCCGGTCGCGACAGCGGGACGGAGTCCTTGGCGAAACTCTAGATCGCTGGGTCGCACAGCATCACCTGGGAAGGCTGTCCACTCACCGGCAAGCAGTTCAGATCCAATTGCCAAAGCTGAGACAGGTGAGATTTCTCTGCTTTGGGCACCTGCAGCCAAATCTTGCCCCTTTGGCCCACCTGCAACACCTGTGAGCCGTTAGGCACAGCTACTTGGGCCAAGGGATCCCCTTTTTCACTGTACAGCCAGAGGGAAGTGGATTGCTCGCCCTCTCGACACAGCAGCAGCACGCCCCAAGGGGCCTTGGCCATCTGGACAGGTTGCCCTTTCAAGAACCAGCGGCGCACCCGCAGCGGATTCACCTGCACCGAGTGGAGATAGGGGCAGCAACCTTGCTGGCCTTCCCTTCCCTCATCTGTTGCCGCAAAGAGCAACCGTTCTCCCAAGCTGATCACCCCCCCTTGGGGATCCAAGGGCAGGCGATAGCGAATGGGCTGGGATCCCGTCTGCAGAGACCAACCGGTCGCGACAGTGGGATGGTGTCCCTTGGGATAGGGCAAGAGGCTCATCTCCACCCACTGCTGCCCCACACCTGTCAACAAAACCAGATGCTCCGAGAGGGCCAGCAAGCGGGACAGGGATCCCTGCCAAGGCCAACGAAAATAGCAGCGGGAATCGGGGAAAGGCTGTGTTCCTGTCGACGTGGCCGGCTGCCATTGTACGGCCCCCAACTCTTGGGCGGTGGCCCAGACCAGCTCCTGTCGCTCTGCCAGCCAGGTGGCCTGCCAATCCTCCTCAAAGCTGAGCAAGGTGCGGATGCGGCTGGGGCTGAGGTGCAAAAGGCTGCTTCGGGAGAAGGCCAGGGCTTCCGGGAAGGTGTTCAAGGGCAGCACCGCCCGAATTGGCTCGTCCAGGGAAAAACGGGCCAAAGCAGGGGATCCCAGGGCAAGGTTCTGGAGCTCCAGCCATTCCAGCCTCTGGGGGGTCACCCGCAACAGCAGCGGGGATCTGGAGCCGCTGGGATCCTCGCAGATGCAGAACTTTTGCTCGGCCAGGAACTCCATCCCGCCAGTGTCAACAGAGCCCAGATCCGGCAGATCCCAAACCTGTACCCCAGGGGGCGGCCATCTGGGCAGGCGAGGGCCAACCCAACAACTGGCCGGCTCTTGCCACTCTTGGGCAACCACCGCCAAAGCCGACCGCATTTGGGCAGCAGTGCGGAACCGCCGCAAGGGCAACTTGCGTAGGGCTATCTCCAGCACCTCCCGCAGCGGGGCAGGGATCCCTTCTGGACAGACAAACGGCTGGTTGAGGTGGGCGTGCATCAACTGGCCGGGGGATCCGGAAAAAGGCCGCCGGCCTGTCAACAGCTCCAGCAGGATGATCCCCACCGCGTAGAGATCCGAGGCAGGGCTAAACTGACCGTAGAAGCGCTCGGGAGCCATGTAGGCAGGGGATCCGGTGGCGCTGATCTCATCGGGAAGAGGCTGGGAGTGGCGGGCAATGCCAAAGTCTGTCAGCTTCAGTTGCCAGCCCTGGGGCGTGGGCTTGAGCAGGATGTTCTCGGGCTTGACATCGCAGTGGATCACCCCCTGCCGGTGGGCATGATCTAACCCGGCCAAAATCTGATCCACAAAGCCCAAAACCTGCTTGACCGGCAGCCACAGCCCTTGCTCCACCTGGTCGATCAGCTCCCGCAGCGTGCCTCCCTCGCAGTACTCCAACACCAGGTAGCGACCTTCGCGGGCATGTTCGAGGGCGTAGCAGCGGGTAATGTTGGGGTGGTTGAGGGTGAGCAGATGGCGCAGCTCCCGCAGCAGATTTTGGGTGGGAAAGCGCTCCGCCGGCAGCTCCTTCAGGGCCACCAGGTCTCCTCCTTGACGGGGACGGGCACAGAATACACGCCCGTACTGCCCTTGGCCGGCCAAACCCAACATTTGGTAGCTATCGTGAATCGACTTGAGGGTACGGCTGCGTCGGGACACGGCCCTAGCCCACGAGGAATCAATACCGGCACTTTACATCTTTTTTTGCTCTTTTCGTTCCCGTCTTGGCTCAGGTTCCAGAACAACGAGCCCAGCAGCAGGTCTGCCGAACTCCCACCGGAAAGCCTAAGAGCCGGTCAACTGCTTGAGCAGCTCCGCTGCGTGGGTTTCCACCTTGACCTTGGTGATAACGGCCTCGATCTTCCCCTCCGGATCAATAACAAAAGTGGTGCGGTGAATGCCGTTGTACTCTTTGCCCATGAACTTTTTCGGCCCATAGACCCCGTAAGCCCTGGCCACCTTGGCCCCCTCATCCACCAACAGGGGGAAGGGCAGTTGCAGCTTCTGGGCAAATTTTTGGTGGGAACGGGCATCGTCGGCGCTCACCCCCAAGATGGCGATGCCGTGGGCTTGATAGTCAGCGTAGGCATCCCGAAAGCCGCAGGCTTCTTGGGTGCAGCCGGGGGTGTTGTCCCGCGGGTAAAAATAGAGCACCACCCGCTGTCCCCGCAACTGGCTCAAGCTGATGGGATTGCCCTCGGCATCGGGCAGGGTGAACTCCGGAGCCGGATCCCCAACGGCAAGGGGCATGGGTGGGATCCCTCCTCAGACCGATTTTTTGGGAGAGAGAATCATCGTGATGTTTCGCCCTTCCTTTTGGGGGGGCTGCTGCATTTCCGCCACTTCTTGTAAGTCTTTGAACAAGCGGTGCAGCAATTCTTCCCCCAACTCGGCGTGCTGGGCCTCACGACCGCGGAACATCACCGTGGCTTTCACCTTGTCTCCATCCCCCAAGAACTGTTGGGCGCTGCGCAGGCGCACGTTGTAGTCGTGCTCGCCGATGTTGTAGCGAAACTTCACTTCCTTGATCTCGGCAGTGTGTTGCTTCTTGCGGGCCTCCCGTTCTTTCTTCTCCTTCTCAAACTTGAACTTGCCGTAGTCCATGATGCGGCAGACGGGCGGGTCGGCCTTTTCGCTCACCAAGACCAAGTCCAGATCTTTTTCTTCTGCCAGGCGCAGGGCTTCGCGCGGGCTCATGATCCCCAACTGAGTGCCGTCGGTATCGATAAGGCGGATTTTGGGGAAGCGGATGCGCTCGTTGATAGCCGGCAGCTCTGCGCGCTGCTTGCGGGGGAAGCGGTCAGGTGGACGCTCTACGGTCAAGTTTTCCTCTCTCAACGAAATAACAACACAAGACAAATGCTAAGTAGGACTAGCCCCCTTCGGAGCAGTGCCGAACCCTGAGTTTGGACTCTCCAATCAAAGTCGGCCACTGGCCCGCAGGCCAAGGCAGGCTGCACCTATACTAACCGGCATTTTCTACCTCCTTCTAGAGCTATCAAGAGTTGTCAAGGCCCGCTCACTTGGGGATCCTGCCAGATTGGGGCAACAACCGCGGTAGGATACCAAAGTGGCGATCCTGATGGGATCAAAGGTTGTTTGTCGGCCAGCAGGGAGGGCAGAAGCGGTGCAGCTCGGTTTAACGGAACGGGAACTGACAGAGTTGGCCCAAAAGTCGGTTCAGCTCATCCTCAGCCCGCGGGAAGGGGATAGCGAAGCGCTGATCCAGTACAAGTCTTCGGCAGAATTTCGAGCGGGGGTGCATCTGGCCTGTGCGGCCATGGTGTTGGTCTTGGCAGAGAACAACGAGCGCCTCAGCCAGCAGTTGCAGGCTACTTTACAAAACTTATCTGCAGCCGTCGAGACACCCTCAGAGAAGGCTGCCGGAAGCTAGCCCAAGGATCCGCGAACGGGGGAGGAAAAGCCTTGGCTGAGGTGCGCAGCGAACGAGACTCAATGGGGGAGCGGCAACTACCCCAGTCGGTTTACTACGGCATCCAGACCGCCCGTGCCCTGGAGAACTTCCCCATCAGCGGCCTCAAGCCCCTGCCAGAGTATGTGGAGGCCTGCGTGCTGATTAAAAAGGCGGCGGCGGAGGTCAACGGCGAGCTGGGGTGCATTCCGGCAGAGGTGGCCAAGGCGATTGTCCAAGCGGCGGATGAGATCCTCCAGGGATCCCTGCGGGATCAATTTGTGGTGGATATCTACCAAGCAGGGGCAGGCACCTCTCACCACATGAATGTCAACGAAGTGTTGGCCAACCGCGCCTTGGAGATCCTGGGGGAGCCCAAAGGCTGCTACCAGCGGGTCAGCCCCAACGATCACGTCAACTACGGCCAATCCACCAACGATGTCATTCCTACCGCCATTCGCCTGGCTGCCCTGCTGCGGGTGCGACGGGATTTTCTGGGCACGCTGGACAATTTGGTAGCGGCGCTGGAGCAGAAGGCCCAAGAGTTTCGCGGCATCCTCAAGGCCGGTCGCACCCATTTGCAGGATGCGGTGCCAGTGCGGCTGGGGGATAGCTTCGGCGCCTACGCGGCCATCTTTGCCCAACACCGTCGCTGGATTGAGGAGGCCAGCCAGGCCCTGTGCAGCTTGGGGCTGGGGGGAAGCGCCGTCGGCACCGGCCTCAACACTCATCCCCAGTACCGGCAAAAGGTGGTGCAACGGCTGGCAGAGTATACCCAGTTGCCCCTCACCCCTGCTCCCCACCCCATGGCGGCGATGCAGAGCATGGCCCCCTTTGTGCATCTGTCGGGATCCCTGCGCAACCTGGCCCAAGATGGCATCAAGCTGGCCAACGACCTGCGGCTGATGGATTCTGGCCCCAAGACCGGCCTGAAGGAGATCCAACTGCCGCCGGTGCAGCCCGGCTCTTCCATCATGCCTGGCAAGTACAACCCGGTGATAGCCGAGATGTTGAACATGGTCTGTTTCCAGGTGATTGGGCTGGATACCGCCATCACCCTCGCAGCCCAAGCGGGGCAATTTGAGCTCAACGTGATGATGCCCCTGATTGCCTATGACCTCCTGCACAGCCTGCAGATTCTGAACAGCAGCCTGCGGGTCTTTGCCGAGCGCTGTATTCAAGGCATCACCCCCAAACCGGAGCGCTGCCGTAGCTACGCAGAAGGGACGCTGGCTTTGGTGACCGCCCTCAACCCCTACATCGGCTATTTGCAAGCTGCAGAAGTGGCCAAGGCTTCTTTGGAAACCGGCCAGTCCATTCGGCAGATTGTCTTAGAGCGCAACTTGATGACCCCGGAACAGGTGGCCAAGGTGCTGGATCTGGAGGCGATGAGCCAAATGCAGTCCTAACCCATTCGCTACAGTGGAGGCATACTGCTCCTGCCTGGCCATGACCATCGCCCCCTATCGCTGGCCCACCCAGCACGACTTGCCCGATACAGACGACACCCCCTTGGACAACGAGGATCAAGGCCGCCAATACCCCCTCCTCCGGGAACCGCTGCTGCTGCACTGGTCAGATCGGCAAGACTTTTTTGTGGCTTGCAATATGGGCCTTTACTACGCCCTACCCCGGCAGGTCATTGTTCCAGATTTGTTTCTGGTGCTGGGGGTTCCCCGTTGGCGGGATGGCACTGCCCGCAAAAGTTATGTGGTTTGGGATGAAGGGAATATCTTGCCTATTCTCATCTTGGAGATCATCTGCAACGACCAGGGGGAAGAAAAACCCGGACAAGCCAAATTCCAGCTCTACGAAAGGCGGCTGCGGATCCCCTACTACGTCACCTTCGAGCTAGAGACCGATGAGCTGAATGTTTATCAACTCCAGGGCGGACACTATGAGCTGCTCCCCGGCTCAGGCGCTGGAGAACATCCCCCAATTCTGTTGCCCGATTTGGACTTGAGTATCGGTCGGTGGTGGGGATCCTACGAGGGGCGAGAACGCTTTTGGGTGCGCTGGTATGATAGGGCAGGGCAATTGTTGCCTACGGGAGCTGAACTAGAACGGCAGCGGGCTGAATTGGAACGGCAACGGGCTGAATTGGAACGGCAGCGGGCAGAATTGGAACGCTCCCGAGCCGAACGACTGGCCCAGCGGCTACGGGAACTGGGAGAAGACCCTGAATTTTGATCAGCTTTTCCAGGGATCCCCAAAAAAGAAATCTCCACCTACCCCCTACACTGGAATCCTGGCATTCCAGGGGGACATGATGACCAGACAGCGACTCAGTTTGTGGACGAAGCTGGCCTATGGGGTGGGGGATCTGGGCACAGGCATGACGGCCAACATCCTCATCTTTTTCCTGCTGCCCTTTCTCACCAATACCGTTGGCATGTCGGCAGGCCTAGCCGGCAGCATCTACGCCATCACTCGCTTTTGGGATGCCATCAACGATCCCATCATCGGCATCCTCAGCGACCGTACCCGCACCCGTTGGGGCCGTCGCCGTCCCTGGTTGCTGTTTGCAGCCCTCCCCTTCGGCCTCACGTTCCTGGCCCAGTGGTGGATCCCTTTTCCCGGTCGGATTGGCCCCCTGTTTGCCTACTACCTGGCGGTGTCGCTCTTGTTCAATACCTTCTACTCTGCGGCCAATATTCCCTACGCCTCCCTGACAGCGGAGCTGACCCAGGATTACGACGAGCGCACCCAGCTCAACCAATTCCGCTTTGCCTTCTCTGTAGGGGGCAGCATGGTTGCGGTGGTTACCTTTCCGCTCTTGGTCAACCTGCTGCCGGATCGGGCTGCCGGCCATCTGCTGGCCGGAGCCTGTTTTGGAGTGATCTCGGCTGTGCCCTTGCTGATCTGTTTTTGGGGGGTGCGAGAACGGTATCCATCCCAACGGGATCCCATGCCCCTGGTTCAACAACTGCGGGTGGCCTTCAGCAACCGCCCCTACCTGTTTGTCAGCGGCATCTACCTGTGTTCTTGGCTGGCGTTTCAGTTCACAGCCACAATCATCCCTTATTTCATCGTCTTCTGGATGGGCCTGCCGGAGGTGTGGATTTCCTTGGTGGTACTGGCGGTACAGGGGATCGCAGTGCTGACGCTGTTCGGTTGGACCCAACTGAGCACCCATCTGGACAAGCGCACCATGTACCTTATCGGGGCGGGGTTTTGGCTGATCTCGCAGGCGGGCCTGTTTTTCCTCCAGCCCGGCCAGCAAGGGATCATGATTGGGCTGGCTCTGTTGGCCGGCATTGGGGTTTCTGCTACGGCCTATCTCGGCCCTTGGTCCATGTTGCCGGATGTGATCGATCTGGATGAACTACAAACCGGGGAGCGGCGGGAGGGGATCTTCTACGCTTTTATGGTCTTCTTACAAAAGGTGGGCCTGGCGCTGGGACTGTTTTTCGTGGGGCAAGCTCTGGATTGGGCCGGCTTTGTGCCTTCGGTGGCCGGAGAGGCCCTGCCCATCCAGCCGGAATCGGCTTTGTTGGCCATTCGCGTTGCCATTGGCCCCTTACCGGGAGTGGCTTTGATCGGCGGGATCTTGCTGGTGTGGTTCTACCCAATCACCCGGCAGCGTCATCAGCAGATCCTGATGGAATTGGAAGAAAGACGGCAACAATACCACCCCAGCACCGAAAGATCTCCTTAGACCGCAAAATAGGCTACGGTTTCTAGCGGCAGAGCAACTGGCGCAATTGCGGGGGTTTTGATCTTCGGCCCAGGCTACTCCTCTCTCAGGGGCCTGCAGGATTACCTCATCAATGGCCTGAAAAAATGGCCTGAAAATCGATCACTCCTTCATCTCGCGCTGGGGGCCGAATGAAGAAAATGCCGAGACCATTGCCTGATCATCACCTTGGCCCGCAGCCTGGGAATGGATGTCACTGCCGAGGGGATCGAAACCCTACAGCGACTGCACCAATGAGGCTGTTGAACTGCGAGTATGGCCAGGGCTATTTCTTCGCCAAACCT
>NZ_JANSIC010000087.1:4031-10264 GCF_047461955.1 Synechococcus sp. R55.7 | reverse complement strand
GATAACCAGGGGATCCCTTATGACCGGCACTAGCTCTATCTCCAATGGCTCAGTCACCTTTGATCCCTATACGCCTGTTTTGGCCAACTACTACACACCCAGCGCTTATCTGCGAAGCGATTTGGAATCGGGCTTACTGGAAAGTCGCCACGGTGAACGTCTCTTGGCCCTTCCAGAAGCATTGCTGCGGGGCATCTACACGGGCCTGGAATACGAGACTGGCCAGGCTGCTCGTTTGGTATTGCGCAACTGTGGTCGGATGTGGGGCAAGGAGTTTTTCCGCCGTTTTGCCCAAGAACTCTCCGACTACTACCAGAAGCCTTTGGCCGAGCTGGAGATGGGCCTTTTCCTGCAAAGTCTGAGACAAGCTTGGAAAACTCATGGCTGGGGATTGATCGAGATCGACTGGACTTACAAAGATCAAGGAGTGCTGGTGGTGTCGATTCGCAATTCCCCCTTCGCTGCCGTCACGCCTCCCCATTTCAAGCGGCCGATGGGCTTTTTGGAGGCAGGGCTGTTGGCCACCTGGTTTAGCCAGCTAACCGGCCAGGATTTGCTCTGCGTGCAAACTGCCAGCGAGGCTTTGGGAGCGAAGAGCAATTTGTTTGTCGTAACCGCTGCTGCCCGCCTCAAAGAGGGAGAAGCCTGGGTGGACTCCGGCCTCAGCCACGAGCAGATCCTGGAAAAGCTCCTGCAGCCCAGCTAGGCGATGGGGGCTGGTTTTCCCCAGAGGGATGGGATCCCAACAGGGATGAGTCTGTATAATTTTCTGGAAGCGAGGCGAGCTCAAGCGCGCGAGGGTGTGGCCATTGGGGTGGCGAGTCAGAGCAATTCGGGGAGCCATCACCGTACCTACAAACAGTGCCGAGGCCATTGGCGCGGCGGTGGCTGAGCTGCTGGATACGCTAGAGCACCGCAACGCCCTCGATCCGGCTGAACTAGTCAGCGTTATTTTTTCCGTTACCCCTGATTTAAATGCAGCTTTTCCCGCCCAGTTTGCTCGTCGTCGCCCCGGTTGGGAGTCGGTGCCTCTGTTGGATGTGCAACAGATGGAGGTGAGCGGCGACTTACCCCGTTGCATTCGGGTTTTGATCCAGTTGAATACTCCACTTGCTCAAGCGGACATGCAGCATGTTTATCTGCGAGGTGCCCGCGAGTTAAGGCCAGATCTCAGCACTGTTTGATCGATCCATACAGCACCAGCACAGGGTTGACACTCTCACCGACTAAAGTCGGGGGATTTCTACACTGGAGGTGGGACAGTCTGTTGCCATGGGCAACATGGGGCATGATGGATCCCGGATTTGCCCCGCTTATTCTGGGGGAAAAGAATGGCTTAACTCAAGTTGATCCGGGTCGTATCACTACTGATTTGGGAAGGCGCAGAACATCCAGATTCACTCATAGACTTACTTGGACTTACAGTCATTTTAAACAGGTATGAAACATTTCCATCCAGCTCCCCTTTCTTTTTGGGAGATGGGGTGATGGCAGCGGCACAGAGCACTTGGGGGGCTTCTCAATTAGCTTAAAATGACTCTACTTAAGATAAGAGTAGATCTGAGAGCTCAAGGAGACAGCTTTTCTCGCAGACGGTTTTCCCACTGTTGCAGTTGCTCTTGGCGAGCGGCCACCTCTGCTTCGCGACGGCTCAGCTCTTGGCTTTGCCGAGTCAAGGATTGCCGCCAGCTTTCAATCTCCGACAGATCCACCAGACTGTGGGTTCGGGATAGGTTGTGCAACATCTCCACCAGCTTCATGGCTGCCTCTTCCACCCGCCGTACCTGCCGCTCTTCCGAAAGCTCAACCAGCAGCAACACCCCAATGTTGTAAGGGCCAACCTCTTTGCAGGTGACCCCTTCTGGCTTGCGCAGCGGCATCCAAACCCCGTCCTCGGCCTGCCGGGCCAAGAGCTGCAGCTCCCCCTGGCCGAAGAGACTTTTTTTGTGTACCCGTGCCAGATACAGCATGGAACATGCAGGAAGATGCTGCCGATTTTAGCACCGATCCCTTTTATTGAAGAGGGATCCCGTCCCTACACCCAAACCTGGGTTTTGTTGTCCGTGCCACCAGGAGGATCAATGCTAGGATCGGCTGTGGAATGGATAAGGCTCAACGCTCTCCCGTCTTCATCGTTTAGGGATCCCTGGCATGTTTCTCACCCAAAGCCCCTACTTTTTGATGGCAGCGCTGGTGGCGATTGCCAGTGGAGCCATCTTCGCGGTTCGGTTCATCAAGCGCGAGGCCTCCGCTGAGTATGACGTGATTTTTGCCACGATGGGCCTGATCTATTCCGTCTGCTTGCTCTTGGAAGGTCAGCGGCTCATCCCGTTGCTGTTCTTTGCGCAGGTGTTGCTGGCGGTGATGGCCGGCTGGTTTGCCATCGAAACCTTCCGTTTGCGGATTCTCTTAAGCGAAAAAGCACGGCAGGTGGGCGGGGCTCGTCCGACCGTTCGGCGGCAAGGCTTCAGCCGCACCTATCCCCCGGATGGCTATGCCCAAGGACGCACGGTTTCCACTCGAGCCGAGGGATCCCGTATCCGCGATACATCCTCTTACAGTCGCTCCATTCCTGGGCGCAGTGGTGAAGATCCTAGCCGTCGCCCCAGGCCCCAACTGACCGGCGATACCCGTGTGCGTCCACGCCGCCGACCCGAAGGGGATGAGTATTACGAGGAACCAGGATCCCGCTCGCGTCAGGACACCGACTACGATGAGCCGGCTCCGCCGCCAGAGGCCCGTCGCCCCCGTCGCCCTGCCGGAGAGTATCCAGAGGATGTGGATGTGCAGGAAGAGCGCAGCACAGGTACAGCTACCCGCCGCCGTCCCCCACGGCTGCCCCAAGACCAAGGGGAAAGCTACGCGGATGAACCTCCCCGCCGTCCTTCCCGCCGCGTTGTCGAAGTAGAGCCAGTAGAAGTGGAGCCAGAAGAGTACGATGACGATCTGTTCTGATAAGCTCTCGACACTGCTCTGAAACTCAATAGGGACAGCGCCAGCCTTGCTTGGGAGGTGTGGTGAATCCGGTTGGATCCCTCAGCCCGTGTTGCGCATCCCGGCGGCAATGCCGTTGATGGTGAGCAGAGCCCCACGCAGAAGTTCAGCTCGGTTGTAGCGCGTTCTCCCGGTACGGGATCCCTGATGCTCTCGCAGGCGCTTGAGGAGGGAGACTTGGATAAAGCCGAGGGGCACAATAGAGCGGTTGCGCAACTGCACCGAGCGCTTCAAATAAGGGTCGTTCTCCAACAGTTCGCTGTGACCCGTAATCTGCAGCACTATTGTGCGGGTGCGGTGCATTTCTTGGGCAATACACTCAAACAGCTCCATCGCCCGCTCTAGACGTTCTGGAGAGCTCATCTCCCGCACGTAGTGACGCGCTATTTGCAAATCCACCTTGGCCAAGGTCATCTCCACTTTGGAGATCACCATGCGGAAGAAAGGCCATTCGCGATACAGGTGCTGCAGGTGGTTGAGGTTGTGCTCGCCCTTGGCCACGTATTCCTGTAGGGCGGTGCCAACTCCATACCAGGCCGGCAGGAGAAAGCGGCTTTGCGTCCAACTAAATACCCAGGGAATGGCCCGCAGGGATCCAATATCCTTCTGGCTGCCGCTGCGGCGGGCAGGACGGGAGCTGATCTGCAGTTGGCTGATCTCTTCAATGGGGGTGACCTCGTGGAAAAACTCCACAAAACCTTCCTGCTCATAGACCAGGTTGCGATACACCTGCCGGGAGCGATCCGCCAAGGATTCCATTAGGCGCGACCACTCGTGCAGGTCGTTGGGGTAGGTGCGCAGCAGGCTGGCCTGGATCACAGCGCTGGTAACGGTTTCTAGGTTAAAAATGGCCAGATCTTGGAGGGAATACTTAGAGGCCAGCACCTCTCCCTGTTCGGTAATTTTGATGCGGCCCCCCACACTGCGCCCTGGCTGAGCCAAGATGGCCTCGTAAGCCGGGCCCCCCCCACGGCCCACCGAACCACCCCGGCCATGGAAGATTTGCAGCTTCACGCCATAGGATTCGGCCACCGTCTGCAGGCGTTGTTGAGCTTTGTAAATCTCCCAGTTGCTGCTCAAAAAGCCGGAATCTTTGTTGCTGTCGGAGTAGCCCAGCATCACCTCCTGCAGATTTCCCTGCTGAGCCAAGTACTGGCGATAGAAAGGGATCTCCAGCAACTGCCGCAAAACTTCCGGGGCCCGCTTCAGGTCTTCGACGGTCTCAAACAGCGGCACCACCGCCAGGGATCCGCGACCGCTAATGGGATCGTAGAGCCCCACCTCCTTGGCCATCAGCAGCACCTCCAACAGGTCGCTCAACTGGCGGCTCATGCTGATCACATAGGTTTGGCAAATGGCCAAGCCGAATTCCTGCTGCATGCGGCGCAGGGTGCGAAAGGTGGCGATCAGCTCTGCCGTTTTCTCGGAAAAGGCGATCTCCAGCGGTATCAGAGGCCGACGTGTTTGTAGCTCCTGCAGGAGAAAGGCGGTTTTTTCCTCTTCCGTCATCTCGTTGTAGGGACGCGGCAAAATGCGCAAGTACTCGAAAATCTCCGTGAGAGCGGCTTCGTGGTAGCTGCTGTCTTGGCGGATATCCAGATGGGCCAGGTGAAAGCCAAACACCTGTACCTGTTGAATGAGATGATCCAACTGACGGCAGGAAAGGCCGCTGTTTTTCAAGCTTTTCTGGATAAGCTGCAAGTCGGCCAGAAATTCTTCTGCGTTGGCATAGGCGTTGTCCACAGGGGGAGGGGTGGGCAAACAAGCGGAGTCGGCCAAGTTGCGGTTGCGCTCCCGCGTCAACTCCAGCCGCCGCTGAATGTAGCTGAGCTTGAGGCGGTAAGGCTCCTGGCGATATTGCAGCGAAAACGATTCGTAAACCTCGGGCATGAGGCGGTGATCCTGCTCAAGGGCATCCAGCAGTTGGCTGTCCACATCCCCCCAATGCAGGGAAATGCTCAGGGTTTTGGTGAGAGCCTTCACCGATTCGATGTACTTGCCCAGGATGAGGTTGCGCTGATAGCGGGCCGTTTGCCAAGTCACATCGGCGGTAACGGAAGGGTTGCCATCCCGATCCCCGCCTACCCACGAGCCGAAGTTGCAAAATCCTGCCGGCGGCGGCTCGACGCTGGGAAAAGCCTTTTTCAAGCTGCGGCTGAGGTACTCGTGCAGCAGGGGGATGGCCTGAAACAACACCTCTTCAAAATAGTGCAAGGTGTAATCGACTTCGTTCAAAACAGTCGGCTTGGACTGATGCAACTCGTCGGTACGCCACCAAAGCAAGACTTCTTCCGCCATCTGTTCTTTTATCATCTGGGCCTGCAAAGGCTGGGTTTGTTCTGCCCAATCCAGTTGGCCGAGCAGGCGAGAGAAAGCTCGTTGCTTCTCGCGGATGGTGTGGCGGACGATCTCGGTGGGGTGGGCGGTAAAGACCATGCGAATGTGCAACTGCTCCAGCAATCTGCGCAGTAGGCCCGGCGGCACCCCTTGAGCCCGCAGGTAAGGGAACAGCCGTTCAAATTTTTCGTTTTCTCGCACGGTACGTTGTTGGCTATCCACCATGCGCATGTCCGAGTCTTCTGCCCGTTCGTAGTGCTGTTCAACAATGTTGATCAACTGGAAGAAGAGGGCAAAGGCCCGTGCCGTTTGGATGGTGGCGTCGAGGCTGAGGTACTCGATAATTTGTAGTACCTCTGGGATCGGGTACTCCAGGGCTTGTCCTTCTGGGGAACACATGGAACGCAGTCGCTGCAACAGATCCACCAGAGACTGACCGCACTCCTGCAGGATCACCGATTCCCAGAGTTCTTCCACCAGTTGCAGGCGACGGTTCAACAGGTTGTTCCTGCGGTTGAAGGTTTCGTGGACTTGGAGGGAATGGGCCAAGGGATCCCGTTCCCCAAGCAGGGAGGCCTCCTTCAGCCCGTTGGCAGAACCCGCTGCCCCCTCTGCAGCGGTCAGGTGGGGGGAAGAGGTCATGAAGGCAGCTCCTAGAATAACCATCCCAATATTAGAGCCTGTTTGTCGAAACGGCAGATGTAGCAGGTATCACGCTCAGATTGCGGTCTTCTCCGCGTCGGATTTTGTAGTTGAGCCTACAAATTGCAAGAAAAAAGTGTTTTACCTTGCCGCAATACCGGTCTAACGCCTTGTTGACAGGAGTTCTGGTGGCTGCCACCCTGTTTATCAACGCACATCTGCTGGATCCCGACCAGGGATTGGACAAAATCGGGCAACTG
>NZ_JANSIC010000087.1:2325-3931 GCF_047461955.1 Synechococcus sp. R55.7 | reverse complement strand
GGGGATCCGCTCAGGGGTGACCACGGTGGTGGAGGCGGGGATCACCTTCCCGGCGTTTTGTGCAACGGTGGCGTCAACTGCCCAGACGCGGGTTTATGCTTTGATCCTTCTCTGCTCTACATCGCCACTGCGGATTTCATCGCCCACCGCCTCAGGCTGGCTGTGGATTGGAAAAATCAAGATCTGGATCGGGCCAGAGCAGTGATCGAGACCCATCGCCAGGTGGTGGTTGGCCGCAAGGCTCGTCCCACCCTCAAGCTGGGAGAGAGGGAATCACCCACGCTCACTTCCGCTCTGATTCTTGGCGAAGAATATGCCTGCCGATCATGATTCATCTGGGCCGCTTCCCGATGGATGAGGTGTTGGATCCCTCAGATTTGTTGGATCGCCTGCGTTCGGGAGAGATTGTCAGCAACGAACAAAAGGCCCGCGCCCGCGACTACGCATTGCAGGTGGCAGAGCTAGAATCCAAGGCAATTGCAGCTTTCAACCGCAAGTTGGCAGCCTTGTCACCGGCTTGAGCCGCTCTGGAGCGGATGCCCATTTTATGATTTCGGATCAGCAGTGGATGGAACGGTGTCTATCCCTGGCCCGTTCCACACCTCAGCGTCCCTCTCCCAATCCGCGGGTGAGTTGCGTGATCGTGCAGGGGGATCGGGTGGTGGGAGAAGGCATTCATCCGGGGGCAGGGCAGCCTCATGCCGAGGTGTTGGCTCTGCAACAGGCGGGATCCCTGGCCAGAGGCGCAACGCTCTACGTCAACCTGGAGCCCTGCAACCACTATGGCCGTACCCCTCCCTGTACCGAGGCCATCCTAGCTGCCGGGATCCGGCGGGTGGTGGTGGGGATGCAGGATCCCAATCCCTTGGTGGCCGGCAAAGGGATCCGACGCCTGCAGGAGGCGGGGATCGACGTGACGGTGGGAGTGCTGGAGCGGGAGTGCCAGGAGCTGAACGAGGGGTTTGCCTTCGCCATTGTGCGGCAACAGTGTTTCGGCCTGCTGAAATACGCCATGACCCTGGATGGCAAGAGCGCCGCCGCCACCGGCCACAGCCGCTGGATCAGCAACCCTCTGGCGCGGCAATGGGTTCACCAACAGCGGGCCTGGCACGATGCGGTGATTGTGGGATCCCGAACCGTTTGGCAGGATAATCCGCGCCTCACCTGTCGTCTGGCGGAGTTGCAGGGATCCCAGCCGTTGCGGGTGGTCCTCAGCCGTTCCCTGAACCTACCTCCCGTCGCCCATCTGTGGCAGGTGGAAGAAGCGCCGACGTTGGTGATCACAGAAGCTGTGGCAACCCATCCTTTGTGGGGATCCCTGGCCAAGCAGGGGGTGGAGCTGCTGCATCTGCCCCAAGTAACCCCCTCGCGGGCGGCACAGGTGCTCTTTCAGCGGGGGTGTCTGAGTGCCCTCTGGGAATGCGGGGGCACGCTGGCCTGGGCAGCCCTCAAAGATGGGGCGATCCAGAAAGTAGCCGCCTTTATCGCTCCCAAGATCCTGGGGGGAGCCGCTGCGCCAACCCCGGTAGCAGGGGAGGGGATCCCTGATGTCAACCAAAGCTGGCAACTGGTGGAGCCGCGGCTGGAGACCTTGGGGGATAACTGG
>NZ_JANSIC010000087.1:0-2225 GCF_047461955.1 Synechococcus sp. R55.7 | reverse complement strand
CTGAGGTGAGCCTTGCAAACGGCAACGACGAAGACTCTAGCCTCTTTGTCCAGCCCTTCTTTGCTTGCCCAGTGAGCAGCTTGAAAGTCGTCCTATCTCATTTTCAAGTACAAATCCCAGGATAAGGAAGGGCATTGTGTTGAATCTTTTTGCCAGCCTGCTGTTTGCATCCGCTTTCCTCAGCCCATCGGGAAACGTCGTCATCGAGGGGGATCCAGGGGAGTGGATTTTCGCCGATCATCAAGTCCTAGAAGGGGTTACTCTAACCCTTCTCACACGGCCTGGAGAGAGCTTGGCCTCTTGGAGAGAAATGCTCTCCGTCATGGACGTTCATGTCCAGGGATCGCCGCGCTTTCTCGCCAACCACATGCGGGACAACCTCCTGGCTAGCTGCCCCCAAACGACTTGGGAGTTTCATCGGGAGAGCGAAGAAGATGTGCTCTACGAGTTCCGCAGTGCTGGTTGCCGTGGGACGGTGAGTGGAGTTGAGGAACATGAGATTGGCCGGATCACCCGAGGCCCGCGCGGCAGTGTGCGCATTGCCTACGCCGCAAAGCCAGAGATGACGTCCGAAGTGCGAAGCCGCTGGCTGAACTTACTGGGCAGCGAGGTGGGGACAGCTCAGGGTTTTCCCATTCGCAACCTCAGCGGGGCGATTGCACAGCCTTCTTCCCCGGTTTCGGAAGCCCCAACCGCAGAGCGGCAGATCGCCCAGTGGCTGCAGGAAGCAACCGATGCCCTGAAGCAGCAGGAAGATTTGCTGGCCGAGCTGGATCGCCTAGGTCAGGAAGCGCAAGCAGATGCCCGTGCCTACAGCGGAGAGATCCCCAAAGGGGCGGGGCTAAGGACAATCGGCCTGTACCGAGGTCGGGGGGACGGCAGCCCTGGCGAGGCCACAACCGAGTTCAAGACCACCGACACGTTGATCTGGGCCATCTTGCCGGTGGGCAACCTTCCTGTCAACGCCAAGGTGGAGATACTCTGGTACTACGAGGGCGGAGAAGCCGGGGGCGAGCAACTGATCCGCAGGCTAGATGTTCCCTGGGATCCCTTGGCCGATACCGTGCGAGGCTTTCTGAGCTTCAGCCAGCCCTACACCGGCCGCTACCGCGTCGAGATTCATGTCAACGGCGAGAAGGTGGGAGTTGGCCGCTTCACAATCCAATAGTCTCCTGCAAGAAGTACCCCTCCTACGGGGTTACACAGGCTTGGGGGTGGACAATCTCCATCACCAACTCCGACGGGGTGAAGACTGTTGTGCTGGGATCCAGAGGGGGGCTTGCTATCCTCGACGGGTTCTGCTGACAGGCCTGGCTTTGAGGTTGTAGATAAGGCTGGTGCGGTATTGCAAAAGCAAATTGCGCAGATAAAGGGGCAAGTTGCGTCGGTAGAGGGAGCGGGTTTTGCGGTAGATAGACTTGCTGCGCCGGTTAATTGCTTGGCTGCGCCGCTGCAAAGAGGTTTGGAGTGGACGTTGGAGTGCCAGGGATCCGGGCACACGCATCAACCTTGGCCGTACCATATCCCCCCTCGAGAGCGGCGTTGAACGTTGGATCCAGTGTAGGGGATCCTCAGGGAAGCAGCCGCCAGCGGGTCAGCCTATTCTGCAGGTGGTCTGCCCAGCTTGCCGAGATCCCGGCAAAAGCTTCATCCCTCTCCAGATCTTGCAACAACTGCCGACCCAGAGGTGCCAGACGGTACCGGTCGGTGATCCCCTGCCCATCCACTTCCCGTCGCAACAGCCCTACCTGAATCAGCCACATCAGCTCCTGATCCACCCGCATTTCCGATAACGGGCGTCGGCTGTAGCCCGCTTGAACGCCGGCCCAACCTGCAATCTTCGCTGGTGGGATCCCTTTTGTGCTCATGGCCTGCAGCAAGGGCAACCGAAAAGGGCTGCAAATCCAGGCACGCCAAGCCCTTCTGTACACTGACTCAGAGTCATGGAGCATGAGGGACAAGGGGAGTCCTTATGTTCTTATTCAATTCTGTCAATGGCCGTTGAGCAGCAGGCTTGTTACAATAAATTACGATATGTTGATCATCCTTGCCATTGTTGTCCTCCTGGGATTCTGGGCGCTGCGCTTGATGGAGCAGGCTTTTCAGAGTCAGGAGTTCTCGCGCATGTTGGCAGGGACACTGGTGGCTGTGGCTGCCGGCGGCGTCTTGACCTGTTACTTTCTGATGAGCGATACCCTTCAGATGTTGTTTCATCTGCAAGCGCA
>NZ_JANSIC010000086.1:6280-10422 GCF_047461955.1 Synechococcus sp. R55.7 | reverse complement strand
GTTCTATCTGGCCAATTAGGGGATAGTATGCTGCACACACTATCTGGCCAATTAGGGGATAGGTCTCCAGCTCTGATCGGGATCCACTGTATCCTGGAGCTTTACGACTGCCCGGCCAAACTTTTGGATGATGCCTCTCTGGTGCAACAGGCTTTGCGAGAGGCAGCCAGACGCTCCAACTCCACCTTTTTGGGAGAGCTGTGCCATCCATTTGAGCCACAGGGGATTACAGCCCTCGCTCTTTTGGGGGAATCCCACATCTCCATTCACACCTGGCCCGAAGCGGGCTACGCGGCGGTGGATGTGTTCACCTGTGGTCGCCACACCCGACCGGAAGCGGCCTGTGAATATCTGATCGACGTGTTTCAAGCGCGACGATATTCCCTGCGCAAGGTGCCCCGCCGCACCGCGCAACCGACACTCCTGGAAGAGGCCCCAGACTCGGCTGAGGTGCTCACCTGTGAAGCGACCCGACGAAGGCGCTGAGATCTTCGCCAATCGCAGCTTTTTCCAAACTGTCATGGGGGCCATCTGTAGGCTGGGTGGGATCCGATTCACCCCAGAGGTCAGTCTATGTTGCTGGAAAAAGCTGTAGCGAGGTGCTTATGAGCAGCCCGAGAAGTTTCTTCTGGGTTCAGGAGTACTTTACCCCTTGGGACTACACCGCCCGTGCCGTCACGCGCATCTTGGCCTACCGAAAAACCCCTTTCCAGGAGATGCTGATCGCCGAGACGGGGGCCTTCGGCAAGGGTCTGATGCTGGATGGGCATTGGCAATCCACTACCGTGGATGAGTTTCTGTACCACGAGGCTTTGGTTCATCCGGCTATGGTGCAGGTTGTCCAAGCGGGCGGGATCCCCCGGCGGGTACTGGTGTTGGGGGGGGCAGAAGGGGCAACGCTGCGGGAGGTGCTGCGTTGGCGCTCGGTGGAGCAGGTGGTGATGGTGGACATCGATGGGGAGGTGGTGGCAGCCTGCCGAGAGCACCTGCCGGAAATGCACCAGGGATCCTTTGAAGATCCGCGGGTGGAGGTGGTGATTGCCGATGCCTTGGATTTTCTCCAGGAAACAGGCCCCATTTGGGATGTGATCCTTTCCGATCTTTCCGATCCCATTGAGTCCGGCCCTGCCTACCGCCTCTTCACCCAGGAGTTTTTCCGCCAGATCCGCTCCAAGTTGCAGCCAGATGGGGCTTTCACCATCCAAGCCGGGCCGACGGGGCCGGTTGAGCTTCATCAACACACCCGCATTGTTCGCACCCTGAAAACGGTGTTTGCCGCTGTGCAGCCCTACTCCATCTATGCCCCCACCTACGGTGGCCCGCTGGGTTTTGCCCTGGCAGCTCAGGATCCCATCCCCTCCAGGCCAGAACCGGAGCAGATCGACCAGATTCTGAGCCAACAGTTGGATCCCGAGCGAGGGGCACTGCAATTCATCGATGGCATCACCCTTCTGGGCCTCTACCAAGTCCCAGCTCACCTGCGCCGTGCCATTGCCGCCGAGACCACGGTTTATACCCTGGACAACCCGCCTCGCATCGAATAAGGGGCTATCCAGCACCCCGAAGGGATCCCAGGAGAGTTTGTCTTTGGTGCCATAACTTGGTAGATTCGTCAGCAGCCGAATTTTGCTTCCCTAATGAGAGTCTTGGTTATTGGTGGTGACGGATACTGTGGCTGGGCGACAGCCCTATACCTATCCAACAGGGGTTATGAGGTGGCCATTCTCGATTCCTACGTCCGCCGCCTCTGGGATCTGCAACTGGGGGTTTCTACCCTGACCCCCATTGCCCAGCTAGAGCAACGGGTGGATCGCTGGAAGGGGCTAACCGGCAAGGACATTCCCATCTTTGTCTGCGACGTTACCAACTACGAAGCCCTGATCTCCTGCATGCGCCGCTTCCCGCCGGAGGCCATTGTTCACTTTGGCGAGCAGCGCTCTGCCCCTTACTCGATGATCAGCCGCGAACACGCGGTAATGACCCAGGTGAACAACGTGGTGGGCACCTTGAACATCCTCTACGCCATCAAAGAGGAATTTCCCGATTGCCACCTGGTGAAGCTGGGCACCATGGGTGAGTATGGCACCCCCAACATCGACATTGAGGAGGGGTACATCACCATCGAGCACAATGGCCGCAAGGATACCCTGCCCTATCCCAAGCAGCCGGGATCCATGTATCACCTCTCCAAAGTACACGACAGCCACAACATCCACTTCGCCTGCCGCGTCTGGGGCCTGCGGGCCACCGACCTCAACCAAGGGGTGGTATACGGCGTGCTCACAGAAGAAACCGGCATGGACGAGGTGCTGATCAACCGTCTCGATTACGATGGCGTATTCGGCACAGCTCTGAACCGCTTCTGCATTCAAGCGGCCGTGGGCCATCCGCTGACAGTGTATGGCAAGGGCGGCCAGACCCGCGGTTTCCTGGATATCCGCGACACGGTGCGCTGCGTGGAGCTGGCCATTGCTCACCCTGCCGAGCCGGGCCAATTCCGGGTGATGAACCAGTTCACAGAGCAATTTAGTGTTGAGCAACTGGCGTTGCTGGTGCAAAAGGCGGGAGCCACCATGGGCCTGAAGGTGGAAATCAACCACCTGGAGAACCCCCGCGTCGAGCTGGAAGAGCACTACTACAACGCCAAAAACACCAAGCTCCTAGACCTGGGCCTCCAGCCCCACTATCTGTCCGATTCCCTCTTGGATTCGCTGCTCAACTTTGCTCTCAAGTACAAGGATCGGGTGGATGTGCGGCAGATTTTACCCAAGGTGAAGTGGAAAGGTTAACTCTCCAGGCAAGCTTGGGCCAGGCTCAGCCAGCCGCGCGCCAGGTTGTCCAGGTTATAGCCGCCTTCCAAGCCGAAGAGGGTTTTGCGGGTCACCTGCTCCAGGCAAAGGCGGGCCATGCGGCCAAAGTCTTCCGGCTCTAGCCGCATACCGGCCAGGGGATCCCCTTTGGCACAGTCGAAGCCGGCGCTCACCAGCAGCAAATCCGGCTGGAACGCTTGCAAGAACGGCAAGATCTTCTCGTCGAGGGCCTTTTTGTAGGCCAACCAATCCGAGCCGGCAGGCAAAGGCACGTTGCAGAGGTTGCCGTGGATCCCGGTTTCGCGAGCGGAGCCGGTGCCGGGGTAGAGGGGAAACTGATGGATGGAGGCATAGGCCAGTTGGGGATAGCGCTCCACCACCGCCTGCGTGCCGTTGCCGTGGTGCACATCCCAATCGAAAATCGCCACCCGCTTCACCCCCGGCTGATCCAGCGCCCACAGCGCCGCAATGGCTGCGTTGCTGAATAAACAAAACCCCATTGCCCGTTCTGGCTCTGCGTGATGCCCAGGCGGACGACACAGCACCAAAGCCGGCTGAGCGGTGGCCAAAACCGAAGCAGAGCCGGCAATCCAAGCTCCCACAGCCAGGCGCGCTGCCTCAAAACTTCTCCCCGAGAGAGCAGTGTCGGCATCAATGTGTCCCCCACCTGCTGTTGCCAACTCAGCCACCTGTTGAATGTGCCGACGCGAGTGTACTCGCTCCAGCTCTGCCAGCTCCGCCAAGGGGGGATCCCGCCATTCCAACTGGTTGGCAAAAGGGGCACCACGCAGCGCCTTAACAATGGACTGCAAGCGAGCCGGACGCTCGGGGTGAAATGGCCCAGTATCGTGGCTGAGGAAAATATCAGAATAGTAAACAGGCAACATGGGCAGAGGCAACAAGCTAAGGCAACGCCTTTGCAGTGTAGCTTAAGCCCGCCCCCTCTATCCGTAGAAGACCTCTGACATGGATCCCGCATAGGGGTCAAGGCCAAAAGAGGCTTGTTGGAGTTTTTGATTGACCACATCCCGCACTACCGACCGCAGCAATTCCAGCTCAGAGGAATTGAGTTGATCGCGGCTGGGACACTCATCGGCAGCCAGCCACATGTAGATGGCGGGGACCCGGTTTAGGATCTGCTGCATCATCGCTTCCCGCTCCCTAGCGTCATGAAACACCTGTTGATGGGGGTGCTCAGTGGAGAGGATAGTTTCCAGTTCTCCCAATGCCAGGTACTCGACGATATTAACCAACATCTTTTCCATGATGAATGTCCCTCCTAAAAATCCCTGTCGCTCTTAAAAACAGACATTAAACAAAAAACGCTGCTTC
>NZ_JANSIC010000086.1:0-6180 GCF_047461955.1 Synechococcus sp. R55.7 | reverse complement strand
AAAACGCTGCTTCCCCATCTTCCTCCGCTGCTTTTGGCACCGGATTTTGCCTACAGGCCGACCATTTAAGCCGGTTGCAGTTAAGTCTGCCGTCGGGAAGAAGTTGCGGTTTCGTTCGTAAGATCCTCTTGTGCAGCCAATCCTTGCCTCCTCTATTCGCCTCGTTTGCCTTTCCACTTGCCGCTGAAAGCAGCCAATAGGAGCCATCAGCAGCTGGAAAATCTTTTTGCTGGTATTCAGTACCAACGAAGAATTATCAGCGTTCAAGAGAAACAAGGTAGAGCGTTTAACAAAGACTATAGAAACTCGACTGCAAAAGGCAGGAAGATCTTACTCAGCTATTTGTCATTCACTACCCTAACACGTGACTGTGTAAGAAATTGCGGGAATATTAAGAAACTTACATATTTCTTGACAATTGACTAAAACTTCTGTCTGTCAAGGAGGCCCTGGAAGGCAGTTAAAGAGTTGTAAAGAGCAACTCTTCCCTTGGCTCCAAGACCTGAAGAACTGCCAAATCCAGGGATCCAAAACAAATAGATTTAGCCTGCTATGGGCAGATCGACTCGCTGAGCCTGGATCCAGAAAGACTCTAGGTCATAGTAGTCCCTTTCCTGTTGCATAATCACATGGACAATGAGATCGGCATAGTCGATCAGTATCCAAGAGGCCGATTCCTGCCCTTCGATGCGGCGCGGAGTTTGTTTCCACTCGTCCCAAACCTTTTCCTCAATTGCTCGGGCAATGGCGCGGACTTGCGTAAGCGAGTAGCCGCTGACCAGAAGAAAGTAATCTGCCAAAGTGGAGACTTGGGATACATCCAGCAGAACGATATCGCCACCTTTTTTCTCTTCTGCCGCGCGAGCTGCACTCAGCGCCATGCAATAGATGGGATCCCCAGCAGGGGCAGGCATGAGATGTAGCAACTAAAACCCTCCTGAAACGACTGAGTTAACCTAGGACACCGCTTTTTCTAAAGGATGTAACAAAAAATGATTCCGAGTCATGAGTGTGCGCGGATGAACCACCTGATTCCGGTCTAGCAAAAATTTTAGGCTCAAGTCACATACTCCCACTACGGTTTTAGACAAATCTACAAAAGCCATCTGCCGCAACCGCTCCAATTCTGGGCTGTTGCCCCGATTCGGCTCCAGGGCATCGGCCACGAAAACCACGCAACTGAGCGGATCCATGCCGGGCTGCCCTAGCGTGTGGTTGGCAATGGCCGCCAAAATCTCCGGATCCTGTACCTGAAACTGCTCCCGCGCCACCAGGGATCCCACCTCAGCGTGCAGGATGTGAGGTTCGGCCCGCTCAATTTCATCCAGCTCCCGTTCCTGAGCCACCCTTTGCAACAGTTGCTCCGGCGGGAAAGCCTTGGCCAAGTCGTGCATCAGCCCTGCCCAAGCAGCTTTCTGCTCATCCAGCCCGTAGTGGGCCGCCAGCTGTCGGGCCATCCCCTCTACCCCCAAGATATGGCGGAGGCGAGGAGGAGACACCCGCTCCTGTAGCCAGGCCAACACCTCTTCCCGCCCCAGTTGAGTGCCCATCGCCCTAGTCATTCTGCAGCTTCAGCACGGCCATAAACGCTTCTTGGGGCACATCCACCGTTCCCACCGCCTTCATGCGTTTTTTCCCCTCTTTTTGTTTTTCCAAAAGCTTGCGTTTGCGGGTCACATCTCCTCCGTAGCATTTGGCCAAGACGTTTTTGCGCAGGGCTGGTATGGTTTCACGAGCAATCACTTTAGAGCCAATTGCCGCCTGAATGGGCACTTCAAATTGATGGCGTGGGATCAGCTCCCGTAACTTGGCAACTAGGGAACGGCCTACATAAAAAGCTTTATCCCGATGCACAATCGTGGATAGAGAATCCACCACATCGCCGTTGATCAAAATGTCCAAACGCACCAAATCATCGGCGCGATAGCCAATCATTTGGTAGTCCATGCTGGCATAACCACGAGTGCGTGATTTCAATTGGTCGAAAAAGTCGGTGACCACTTCCGCCAGGGGCAGCTCATACACCAGCGTAGTCCGACCCTGCGCCAGATATTTCATGTCTTTAAAAGTGCCGCGTTTGGTCTCACACAGCTCCATCACGGTACCGACAAATTCCTCAGGAAGAATCACCTCTACCCTGACAATCGGCTCCTCAATGCTGGTGCGCTCGTTGGGGGGAGGCAGCTTGCTGGGATTGTCCACCCGAATCACAGAGCCGTTGTTGAGGGTAACTTGGTACACCACCGTCGGAGCTGTGATCACCAGGTCGAGATTGTACTCCCGCTCTAGGCGTTCCTGCACCACCTCCATGTGCAGCAGGCCCAGAAAACCACAGCGGAAGCCGAAGCCCATGGCGCTGGAAATTTCTGGCTCAAAGTACAGGGCAGCATCGTTGAGCTTGAGCTTTTCCAGAGCCTCTTTGAGTTCGGCGTACTGATCGGAGCTGCTGGGGAACAGGCCACAAAACACCATCGGCTTGGCTTCTTTGTAGCCGGGCAGGGGCTCAGGAGCTTTGCGATTCACCAGGGTGATGGTATCCCCAACCCGGGCGTGTTCCACGCTCTTGATGGCGGCGGCCATGTAGCCCACCTCGCCCGCATGTAGGGCATCCACCGGCTCTTGGTTGGGACGCATCACCCCCAGCTCGGTAATCTCGTATTCTCGGCCAGAGGCCATAAAGCAAATCTTGTCCCCCGTTTTCACCTCCCCGTCCATGATGCGCACATAGACGATCACGCCGCGATAGGCGTCGTAATAGCTATCGAAAATCAAGGCCCGCAAGGGATCCGCCACCGTATCCCGTGGGGGCGGCACCCGCTGCACAATGGCCTCCAGAATCTCTTGAATGCCAATACCCACCTTGGCAGAGGCCAGGATTGCCCCGCTGCAGTCGAGGCCGATTACCTGCTCAATCTCCGCAATCACCCGCTCCGGCTCGGCGCCCGGCAGGTCGATTTTGTTGATCACCGGAATAATTTCCAGGTTGTTCTCCAGGGCCAGGTACACATTGGCCAAGGTTTGGGCCTCCACCCCTTGAGAGGCATCCACCACCAGCAGCGCCCCTTCACAGGCGGCCAGGGAGCGGGAGACTTCGTAGGTGAAGTCCACATGCCCCGGCGTATCGATCAGGTTCAAAACATAATCTTGGCCGTCTTGGGCACGGTAGTTCATGCGGGCCGCTTGCAGCTTGATGGTAATGCCCCGTTCCCGCTCCAGTTCCATGCTGTCCAGCAGTTGCGGCTTCATCTCGCGGGCTGAAACGGTGCCCGTTTCCTGCAGGAGGCGATCGGCGAGGGTGGATTTGCCGTGGTCGATGTGGGCGATGATGGAAAAGTTGCGAATACGGGAGACAGGAACGCCGGTCATAAAAACCTGATCAGGGCAAAGATTTTTTACAATGCTAGCCTCTCTGCTCCCCTGCCTGAACTGAGGTTGCCCAGAAGTTGGCTGCCAAGGGGAGAAGACACAGCCCTTCTGCCGGACACCAGAGCACCCTACTGGAATTGGCCGGGACAGCTCCTTTCCGGCAGCGCTGACTAGAGCCGGTACAACAGACGTGCCGCTTGTGTGGCAGGGATGGGATCCGTGAAGATGGAAAAAGCCAGAACGAGCTCGGGCGGTGTTGTCGCCAGCTCGCCAGGAGGCTATGGGTCTGACCCGACGGCAGAGGAAGCAGTCCAGAACCCTGCCCAAAGCACTACTTGTCTAACTTCTCAATGTAGGGGCGAATGTCATTGAGGTCGATGTAGCGGTCGGTGGCGTTGCGCAGCTCGCGGGCGATCATCCCTTCGGTGGAGACAACTGTAATCAGCGTGTTTTTGGAACGCAACAGCTCGACGGCCCGCTCAAAATCTCCATCGCCGCTAAATAGAATGATCCTATCGTACTGGCCAACGGTGTTGAACATATCGATTACTATTTCGATATCCAGATTTGCTTTTTGGGAGTACCGACCGGAGTCTTCATCTCGATATTCTTTGAGGATCTTGGTGCGCACAGTGAAGCCCATGCTGATCAGAGCGTCTCGAAAGGCCCTCTGATCATGGGGATCCTTGATGCCGGTGTACCAAAAGGCGTTGACCAATTCAACATTCGGCTGTGATCTAACAAAATAATCCAGCACCCGGCGTGGGTCAAAAAACCAGCCATTTTTCTGTTGAGCATAAAACATATTATTGCCATCAATAAAGATGGAAACCCGAGTGACGGGATGATGGTAAAACATAAAGCTTTTCCGAAAAAAGTAAGGTGAACTGGTCAGAAAAAGAGGATGAAAACGAGGTCACTGACTTTCCACAAGAGCCATTTGGGCAGCCAGCACCTTGCTGACACCAATCTCTCATCATAGCCAAAGGTGGGATCCCTTTCTCAAGAATTAACTCTGGGGAGAGGCACCCCTGTAAACCAAAGCGGGTTCCGGTTGCCGCAGGGCATAGCTGGATCCCGGTCGATCGGCTTGGCTAACGTACAGCTCCGCCAATTGTCGAGCCAGGTTACGGATGCGCCCAATGTAGAGGGTGCGCTCGGCTACAGCAATGACACCACGAGCGTCGAGCAGGTTAAAGGTGTGGGAGCACTTGAGCACATAGTCGTAGGCGGGCAGGAGCAGAGACACGGCCAACCGATCCGGCAACACCTGTTTCTGCAGTTTCTGTTGGGTGGTTTCGATCAAACGCTTGGCCTCGGCTTCGTAGAGCCGGAACAATTCCAGTAGCATCTCCGGATCGGAATACTCGAAGTTGTAATAAGATTGCTCGACCTCATTTTGGAAATAGATTTGTCCATAGGTAATCCGTCCCAGAGAAGGATGCTCATTCCAGCAGAGATCGAAAACCGAATCCACCCCCTGCAGATACATGGCCAGGCGCTCTAGCCCATAGGTAATTTCTACAGAAACCGGGCGACAATCTTGTCCGCCCACCTGCTGAAAGTAGGTAAACTGGGTTACTTCCATGCCGTCCAGCCACACTTCCCAGCCCACGCCCCAAGCCCCCAAGGTGGGAGATTCCCAGTCATCTTCCACAAAGCGAACATCGTGTTCTGCCGGGTTCACGCCCAAAGCTTGCAGGCTATTTAGGTACACATCTTGAATGTCATCGGGGGAGGGCTTGATCAACACTTGGTATTGAAAATAGTGCTGCAGGCGATTGGGGTTTTGACCGTAGCGTCCATCGGTGGGGCGGCGACAGGGTTCGACATAGGCCACTCGCCAGGGATCCGGCCCCAAGGCGCGCAAAAACGTGTGGGGGCTCATGGTGCCGGCGCCTTTTTCCAGGTCGTAGGGTTGTAGGATCAAGCAGCCCTGCTCCCCCCAAAACTGTTGCAGGCGAAAGATCAAGTCTTGAAAGGTGTGGGCTGACATGGCAGGGGTTGGGCAGAGATGGATTAACCCCTATCCTACCAATCTCCTCCTCTCAGTCGAGCAGCTCTTCCCGATCAGCTGGATCCGAGTAGTCCCACTCGATGGGGGGCATTTGGTCGAAGGCTTGTTTGAGGGCGCTCTCCCACAGTTTGCGCATCTTGGCCAGGTAGGGATCCCCGGTGCGCAGGCGCAGACGGTGGGTGACCTTGAACTGATCCGCTTGCACCATCACCAAATCGATGGGGGGGCCGACGGAGATGTTGGATTTCATGGTGGAGTCAATGGAGAGGAGAGCGCATTTGGCCGCATCTGCTAGCGAGGTTTCGTAGGAGAGGGTGCGATCCAAGATTGGCTTGCCGTATTTGGTTTCCCCCACCTGCAAAAAAGGGGTTTCCGGGGTGGCCTGGATGCAGTTGCCCTGGCTGTAGATCAAAAAGAGGGCCGGCTCCTCGCCTCGGATCTGTCCCCCCAACAACAGGCTGCACTGGGCGTCGATACCGTCCTTTTCCAGCCAGGGTCGGTCTTGCTCCTGGATGTAACGAATTTTGGATCCCAGGTAGCGGGCCACGTCGTAGAGATGGGGGAAGGTGTGGAGATTGGAACTTTCCTGTTGGCGCAGATCCCGCTGCACTTCGGTCAAAACGCCCTGGGTGATGGACAGGTTGCCGGAGGTGCAGATCAAGATCACCCGCTCTTCGGGCACGGAAAAATCGAACAGCTTTTGGTAGGTGGAGACGTAGTCCACCCCGGCGTTGGTGCGGGAATCTGCCGCCATCACCAAGCCAAAGCGGGTGATGATGCCAAGGCAGTAGGTCATG
>NZ_JANSIC010000085.1:6649-10493 GCF_047461955.1 Synechococcus sp. R55.7 | reverse complement strand
AGAGCTGCCGGCGGAGTGGCCTTCACCGCCTGCTGGATCCAGCGCCGCAGCCGAGGTGGGATCCCGCGCAAGCCGTACTCCCACCATTCCCCAGAGGTGAGCACCAACACCAAAATCATCAACACAAAGGGAGCCACCGTAAAAACTTGGGTGGGCACGGCGCGGATGGTAGTCTGGGCAACTCCGGCAAAGGACTGCAAAATGCCGAACAGGTAGGCCCCCAGAGCTACCCGCAAGGGGTTCCAGCCACCGAAGATGACGATGGCCAAAGCAATCCAGCCATATCCTGCTGTATGTCGGTGGCTCCAGCCGGCCTTGAAATCCAGAGAAAAGGCAGCCCCCGCCAAGCCCAATAGGGATCCCCCCACAAGGGTGTAAACATAGCGCCAGAAAATGACATTGGTGCCGCGGGCAAAAGCCGCCGCCGGCTGTTCTCCCATAGCCCGCAACATCAGGCCAGGCTGAGTGCGATACAAAAAGAACCAAGTTCCCCCGATGAGCGCGTAGCTGGCGTACAGCAACAGATCCCCTTGGAACAGGAGTGGCCCCAGCAGCGGCACCTCTCTCAGGAAGGGGATGGGCAGGCTGGGCACCGTTGGCCCTGGGATCCGCACGAACGGATTGCCCAAAAAGGAAGACAAATCCGCCCCCAATAGGGTCAAGACGAAACCAATGGCAATTTGGGATCCCTTCAGGGTCAGCGAGCCAAAGGCCACGATCCCAGCAAACAGCGCTCCCACCGCGGCGGCAGCCAAAAAGCCCAATACCAAGCTTCCCGTCAGCTTGGCCACGGCGAACCCAACCATGGCCGCCAGCATGATCGTCCCCTCTGCGGAGAGGTTGATCACCCCTGCCCGCTCGGTAATGGTTTCCCCCACACAGGCGAAGACCACCGGTGTGGCGGTGGCAATGGCAGTGGAGAGAATAGCAACCAGTTGGGCAGCGGTCATTATGGGCCTGTCGAGAACTCGGGTTGGGTTAACGCATTTGCAGTTGCTGCGGGAATGCGCCTGTCGATCTGGTCATCGCCTCACCCCAACACCCAGAGCATGAAAGCCACCCCTAGGGTGACGGCACCAAACAGAGCATAGCTGATCCGGCGCAGCGGCCTCAGTTGCAGGGCATGCAGATCCTTAAGCCAGCCCAGCCCCAAGGATTCGACAAAGCGATCCAGCACCGCCTGCATAGGGTAGGCGTAAACCGATCCTTGCTCCTTAAAGTTCACCAGCACAACCAGCAGTGTAGCGTAGCCCCAGAGGAGGCCCCAGAGCACAGCGCTCAACCCGATTAAAATTGGCTCAAACATCGACTTTCCCTTGCCTTCTATAGGCATGTCCACTGCTTGCGTGAGCGGGAGACGGAGTTCTTTGAGCCTGGGGGACTTGGATCTCATTATTCCGGTTGTTTTCCCGTTGAGGCTGCCCTCCCTCAGACAAGAGCGTAGAAGGGGTCCAAGCTCGCTTTTAGAGGTAAAGGGATTGGTTTTGCCGGTTCTCTTCTGCCCGTCCAGGCCAGGAGATGACAGACTTAGACTTGGAGTACCCGCTCGGAGTTATCTCGTCAAATCCCCATGAGTTCTCGCTACCTGCTGCCCCCCGCTGAACCCAAGTCTGTCGGTACTGCCTATATCCTCTGGGCGTTGGGCATCTTCGGGATCTGTGGCGTCCATCGCTTCTACCTGGGCAAGACTGGCACAGGCGTTCTCTGGCTGTTCACCTTTGGCCTGTTGGGCATTGGGCAGTTGATCGACCTGTTTTTGATCCCAGGCATGGTGGAAAATCACAACTTCAAACTGGCAGTTCTACAGGGATCCCAGCCTTCCCCAACGCCTGCAAAGGCCGTTTCAGCGCCTTCTCAGCCCTTGAAAGGTCAAGCTCTGATGCGGGAGATCCTGCGGCTAGCCCAACAGCGGCAAGGGATCCTCACCCTTGCGGAGATAGCTATCGACTTACCTGCCGACTTTGACGAAATTGAAAAAGCGTTGCAAGAGCTGAGCCGGCGGAGCATGGCTTTCCCCGAAAACAACCCGGTCACTGGAGCGGTAGAATACCACTTCCCTCACCTGCTGCACCGCTCCCCCGACCAACGTTCGCTCTAGATGCCCTCCTGCAGACCTCTACTGGGATCCCAGGATCCCTTGACGTTTGGCTAGCCGCATTGCCCAGCGAAAGGCCAGCAGACCCAGGCCGAAGTAGAAAATGCCGCTGGCTAGAGCCATGGCCAAGCGCACGGGATCCAAGCCCGCCTCCCGCACCATCACGTCTCGCAGCAGCCCAGCCCCCGCCGTCATGGGCAGACTTTGCCCTAGCCACCTCAGGGATCCCGGCCATTCTTCCGTGGGAGCAGCCAACAGAAAAAGCAAGCCGAATTGGCTGATAATTAAAAGCTGCTGAATTCGCTTCCAAATTAGAGCAGCGGATCCCAGCAAAAACGAGAAGCCGTAGGCCCCCAGCACCACGCTCACCAAAGGCAACACCAGAGCAGGGGGAAACCGCAACCGGCTGCCCGTCAGCAATAAGATGACGCCCAGAATGACGACGACAATGGAAAAGCGCAACACCAAGCTGGCACAAGCCCGTGCCAAGAAGAGAGTGGCTGCCGAAAATGGCGAGAGCAACACCTGCTCCAAGGTGCCTGTCTGGGCTTCCACCTGCAGGTTGAGGGCGATGTCGTTCACCACAAAAATGACCAGCGTCCAGAGCACATAGCCGATCACCACCGCATCCAACCGTTCGCCAAATTGGGAGGCAGGCCCTGCCACATATTGGGCGCCGGCAAAGAGGGCATAGAAGAAGAACGTGGTGATCAGGATCCCGCCCAGGGCCTCCGCCGGATAGCGAATGTACTGGATCCAGGCCCGCTTCAGTTCAGCCCAAAACAGGTGGATCACTGGCATTGTCTATCCCCTCTTTTCAACAACTTGAGGAAGATGTGGGTGAGATCGGCTTCCTCTCGTTTGAGGCTGAGCAAGGGCAAAGGCCTCAAGATCTCTAGCACCTGATAAAGCCTCTCTGGCGGGCCGCTGAAGCGCATCTGATGGGATCCGAGAATCTCCACCCCTTGGCGGGCCAGTTGTTCAACCCTCCAGGGATCCAGCCCCTGTTCCAGCTCGATCCGGTAAGTACCGACGGCGCCGGCAAAGTGCCGGATCAACTCTCCCGTGGGGGCTTGGGCGATGATCACCCCTTGTCGAATAACGGCTACCTGATCCGAGAGCGCTTCCGCAATATCCAGTTGATGGGTGGTGAGCAAGATGGCTCGACCCGAAGCGGCAATTTGGCGGATCAGGGATTTCACCGCTTGCGCCGATTCCACATCCAACCCCAGGGTGGGCTCATCCAGCAGCAACAGGGCCGGTTGATGCAGGAGGGCGACGGCAATGGCCACCTTCTGCTGCATACCCCGCGAAAGGGTTTGCACGGCCACATCTTGTTTCTCCTGCAGGCCAAAGGTCTCCAGCAGCTCTAGCCCCCGTTGCCGAGCGGTTCTGGGGGATAGCCCCCGCAGCACACCGAAGTACTCCAGGTTCTGTAGGGGGGTCATCCGCCAGTAGAGGTTGCGATTGCCTTCCAGCACTGCCCCCACCTGGGCCAGGGCCCCCGGATCGGTATGGGGATCCCGTCCGAGAACGCACACTGTGCCCGCGTCGGGTTGGATCAGGCCGGCAATCATCTTAATGGTGGTGGTCTTGCCGGCCCCGTTGGGCCCCAAAAAAGCCAGGATCTCCCCTGCTGCCAGCGTCAGGGAGACATCCACCACCGCCCGCACCTCCCTGCCTCCTTGCCGGTAGGTTTTTTGGAGGTGGTGAGCTTCTAGAACTTTCATGACGCGAACCCGATGCAAA
>NZ_JANSIC010000085.1:3367-6549 GCF_047461955.1 Synechococcus sp. R55.7 | reverse complement strand
GGCTTGGGCAGGGGGCCAAAGCGGTCTTGCCATTCCTGGGCAATTTGCAACAGCTCGACCCGAGAGCCGGCAGCAGCCAGGTGTCGATAAGCCTGCATCTTTTGATCTTCGTCGGGGATATAGCTTTGCGGGATCATGGCGGTTACATTGAGGTCAATTTGTGTGTCCTCCACCTGTGGGATCTCCTGGCCGCGAATTTCTCGAATGGCTTCTTGCAGCATTTCCAGGTAAAGATCGAAGCCCACCGCATTGACTTGCCCGGATTGTTCCGTTCCCAGCAGGTTGCCAATGCCACGAATTTCCATATCCCGCATTGCCAACTGATAGCCGGATCCCAGTTGGGTAAATTCCTGAATGGCCTGTAGGCGTTTGCGGGCCTCCTCGGTGAGGATCCCGTCTTCTCGGTAAAACAGCCAAGCATGGGCTTGGATCCCAGCCCGGCCCACCCGCCCCCGCAGCTGGTATAGCTGAGCCAATCCAAACTCCTGAGCATTTTCAATCAAAATGGTGTTGACGCGGGGAATATCCAAACCGGATTCGATAATCGTCGTGCAGACCAGGATATCGATTTCCCCATTGTTAAAAGCCAGCATCGTTGCCTCTAGCTCCCCTTCCGGCATCTGCCCGTGGGCAATGGCAATGCGAGCACCGGGCACCCACTCCCGCAATTTGGCACTGGTTTCTTCGATGCCTTCAATGCGGTTGACGACATAGAAGACTTGACCGCCGCGATCCAACTCTTGGCGGATAGCCGTGCGGATGACTTCGGGGTTGTAGGGAGAAAGGTGAGTTTTGATAGGCCGGCGGGAAGGAGGCGGAGTTTGGATCAAGCTCATTTCCCGCAAACCCGACAAGGCCATATACAGAGTGCGGGGAATAGGGGTGGCGGTGAGGGTGAGTACATCCACCTGGGTTTTGAGAAGTTTGATTTTCTCTTTTTGGTTGACGCCAAAGCGCTGCTCTTCGTCAATAACCAAAAGGCCTAAATCCCGAAATTGCACATCCTTGCCCAAAAGCTGGTGGGTGCCCACCACAACATCCAGTTCGCCACTCTTGAGACGGGATAGGATTTCTTTTTTCTCCTCCGAGGTGCGGAAGCGGTTGAGCAAGCCCACTTGAATAGGATAGGGAGCAAAGCGCTCTTTGAGGGTGTGGTAGTGCTGCTGGGTAAGAATGGTGGTTGGCGCCAGGAGAGCTACTTGCTTGCCGGCGGTTACGGCTTTGAAAATGGCACGGATTGCCACCTCTGTTTTGCCAAAGCCCACGTCCCCACACAGCAGCCGATCCATAGGGCGTGGAGATTCCATATCCCGCTTGATCTCCTGGACAGCTCGGAGTTGATCCGGCGTCAGGGGATAGGGGAAAGAATCTTCCAGCTCCTGTTGCCAAGGAGAATCGGGCGGGAAGGCATAGCCCTCCTGTTCGGCGCGTTTGGCATAGAGCTGCAGCAGGTCAAAGGCCACTTTTCGCAGGCTCTTTTTCACCTTCTGTTTGGTCTTTTCCCAGGTGCTGCCGGACATCTTGTGCAGGGCAGGTGGTCCATCCCCGCTGGCGCGGTAGCGGGAAAGGGAGTTGACCTGGTCGGCAGCCACCCGCAACAGGCCATCGCTGTATTGAATAACCAGGTACTCGCGGGTTTCGCCCCCAATGGTGAGGCTTTCTAAGCGCAGAAACTGGCCAATGCCATGGGCCTTGTGAACGACAAAATCCCCTGGCTTGAGCAGGTTGGGATCCACCTGGCGAGAGCTGGCCTGGCGGCGCTTGCGCACATAGGTGGGGGTGGCCAGGCTGTGTTGGCCGAAAAACTCGCGGTCGGTGAGCACCACCCACCCCAAGGTGGGCAGGAGAACCCCCTCCAGCTCGGCCAGGCCGGAATACTTGAGGGCCACTGGGGTGTAGGACTGCAGCTGGCGCTCGATGGCCGGGAAGTCTTTGGGATTGGGCACGTACTGGGCGGGGCAGTCGTGTTCCTGCAGCAGAGCTACGGTGCGGGAGGGCTGGGCAGAGAGGATCCACACCTGCAACTGCTGCTTGCGGTACTCGCGCAGGGTTTTGGCCAGGGATCCAAACTGGTGGGGAGCAGTAGGCACAGGCCGGCTTTTTAGGTCAAGGGCAGCTTCGGCTTCGCCAGCAGGGGCAAAGGTGCGGGCCAACAGGCAGGGGAAGGGATCCCAGTCGGGAGCCTTGAGATCAAAGGGGCGGTGAAAGGGCTGCAGAGCCGGCTCCGCAACCTGGGCCTGTTTCCACTGTTCTTGGGCGTGGTAGAGCCACTGCTGGCTGTGGGCCTGGCACTGCTCTGGCTCGTCGATCAGGATGAGGGTGGTGGGATCCAGATAGCTCAGCAGGTTGGCTGGCGGATCGTAGAGCAGGCCGAGAAAACGGCGCAAGCCCTCCGGGGGGGTGGGCGACTGCTCCAACTGCTGCCGTAGGCCCTGGGAGAGCTGATCGGCTTTTTCCTGCAGAGCCGGCCAGAGGATGGGCCCATAGCCGGTGGGAGTAAGCCAAACGTAGGGGATCCCATCTTGGGAGCGCTGGCTGACTGGGTCAAACTCCCGCAGCCTCTCCAGCTCGTTGCCGAACCACTCCAGCCGCACCGGCCACTCGCAGGCCACTGGGAAAACGTCGAGAATGTCGCCCCTTTGGCTCCACTGCCCCTCGCTTTCCACCAGACTCACCCGCTGGTAGCCCAGACGGGTCAACTGCTGCCCCAGTTGCTGGGGAAACATCTCCAAGCCGGGTTCCAGCTGGAGACAAAAGGCCCGCAACACCTCTGGGGGAGGGAGGTGGGGTTGGAGGGCCCGCTCTGTCGCCACAATGGCCATGCCCTTCTTCCCCTGGAGGCAATCGGCCAGCACCTGAAACTGGCCCCACACCAGCTCCGGTTCCAGGTCAAAAGGTTCGTAGGGGGAAGCCTCTGAAGTGGGGTAGAGCTGCACACTCTCCCAGCCCATGCCCTCCAGTTGCGCCGTCCAGCGGCCTGCCTCCTCCAAGGTGGCAGTGACCACCAGCAGGGATCTTCCCTCCTGCTGGGCCAAAGCCGAGGCGATCAACCCCTTGGCAATCCGCCCTGCCCCCTGCAGATTTGCCCGTCGCTGCGATCTCAAGCAGGCGGCCAGCTCTTGAATCAAGCCGGACTGGCCTAGAAAGCGCACCAGCGGAATAAACGACATCTTCCACCCCAC
>NZ_JANSIC010000085.1:0-3267 GCF_047461955.1 Synechococcus sp. R55.7 | reverse complement strand
GGGATCCCAATTCTGGCAGGCTCCGGGGACAATCAGCAGCCGTCTGCTGGCGCTGTAGACGGGAAGTCGCCCCTTGCTGGGAATTGCTCCTCGATCTATTGGGACAACAGTTTTGTTGTTTAAAGACGAAGAAAACCAGAACCCTATGTCAATGGCCTGCCAGTTTTTGGCCGCTAGGTTCACAGAGGGCTTTTTGCTTTGTAGTCCAAATTACAAAAAAAGGTCTATATCTCACAGAATCCTAAAATTAACCTTTAGAGTCGGACGGCTTGTCGATTGTCTTAGCCAAGATTCGATGTTAGAAGGAACCACAAAGCGCGGCTTTCCCGGCCTCATCTGATGTCTGCCAGTCAGCAAGATGTTTTTCATGCAAGAGATGTAGCTGTATCAATTGCAGCGGATGTTGTCGGAAAAAGCTGTATGGGTCAATTCATCTAAACTTGGTACAAATCATGTTTCTGGATACCGTTGCCCTTTCTCGTCTACAGTTTGCCCTCACGGCCATTTTTCACATGTTGTGGCCGGTTTTAACAACAGGGATGGCCATTTATCTCGTTGTTGTTGAGGGACTTTGGCTGAAAACCCGCAACTTAGATTACTACCGCCACGCCCGTTTCTGGTCAAAACTCTATGTGTTGAACTTTGGCATTGGCGTGGCCTCAGGCTTGCCGATGGCTTTTCAGTTTGGCATGAACTGGGCACCTTTTTCCGAAGCAGTGGGGGACTTTTTTGGAACCATCCTGGGGTTTGAAGGCACAATGGCCTTCATGCTGGAGGCCAGCTTTCTGGGGATCATGCTGTTCGGCTGGGAGCGCGTCCCGCCGGTGATTCACTGGATCTCGACGATCCTGGTGGCCTTTGGCGCCAACTTATCCACCTTTTGGATCCTGACGGCCAACTCTTGGCTGCAGACGCCGGCAGGTGGCGTGTTCGTCGATGGGAAATTTGTGGTGCGGGACTACCTGCAAGCTATTGTCAACCCCTTCATGGTCAACAGCTTTCTGCACATGTTTTTTGCCACCTTGGAAACCTCTTTGTTTGTTATCGGTGGCATCAGTGCCTGGTACATTCTCAAGCGGCGGCACAGCGAGTTCTTCTCCCGCTCCCTCAAAGTGGTCTTGGCAATGACCCTGGTGGTCGCCCCTTTGCAGGTGTTCGTCGGCCATCTGAGCGCGGAGCAAGTCTATCGCTATCAGCCGGCCAAGCTGGCGGCCATGGAGGCCCAGTGGGAGACGATCCCTGCCGGCGAGCGGGCAGACTGGAGCCTGTTGGCTGTGCCCAACGACCGCGAAGAGCGCAACGAGTGGGAGGTGAAGATCCCTGGCGCGCTGGGCTATCTGCTGGAGTTCAAACCCAGGCTGGATCGACCCATTCAAGGGCTCAAAAGCTGGGATCCCCAAAATCGTCCCCACATGGTTGGCCTCATCTACTACTCCTTTAGGACAATGGTGGCCATTGGCCTCCTCCTAGCCGGGCTTGTCGGAGTTACCCTTGTGCAATGGCTGAGGGGCAAGCTCTCAGTGGAGGCCCTTTCTCAGCAAAAGTGGCTGATGAGAGCTTGGATCTTCGCAGCACCCCTGGGATACATCGCCGTTGAAACCGGTTGGATCGTCCGCTGTGTGGGTCGGCAGCCCTGGATTGTGTATGGACAACTGCGCACGGTGGAATCGGTTTCGCCCCTGCCGGCAGGAGAAGTGCTGTTTTCTCTGGTTGGCCTGACCGCGTTGTACACTGTGTTCTTCGTTGCCGCTCTCTACTTTGGCAGCCGCATCATCCGCGAAGGGCCAAACCTGGAGTTGCCCGCCCCTGTCCCGGCAACGCAGCCGGTGATCGTGGTCGAGCCTGCCCGCCACGAGCCAGATCGCCGTCCTGCAGAAGCTCGGTAGCAGCAGTTTGGTAGCCATCTAACTGGTGACTCCAAGTAGCAACAGGGCAACGTAGCAGGCCCATTCCCCACAGCAGTGAAACCCTTCGCTACGTCAACTCCCAACTTCCCTTCCCTAGAGGGAGAGGGACTGGGGATCGCCATCGGGAACTGTCTCGCACTGGTCAGAAATACTCAAAGCAGAGGGAACAGCGATGGAATCTTTTGAGCCTTTACAGCGGTTTCTGCCCCAGGTTTGGTTTTTTATCCTGGGCCTATTCCTATTTCTCTACGTTCTGCTGGACGGGTTTGATCTGGGAGTTGGTATCCTCTCCCTGACGGCCTCCAGCGAGACGCGGCGCAGCATTCTCATGACCAGCTTGGGCAATGTTTGGGATGCCAACGAGACGTGGCTGGTGTTGATGGGGGGATCCCTATTTGGATCTTTTCCTCTCGCCTACGCCACCATTCTCAATGCCCTCTACATACCCTTGGTGATCATGGTGGTGGGCCTGATCTTGCGGGCCGTTTCCTTCGAGTTTCGGGAAAACGCCGACAACAAGTTGGTGTGGAACCTGGCCTTTGGAGTGGGCAGCTTTTTGGCAGCCTTGGGCCAGGGATTTGCCTTGGGCAGCGTCTTCGAAGGGATCCGCGTGGACGAAGCCGGCCACTTTGCCGGCAGCCCCTGGGATTGGCTGACCTGGCGCACGCTGTTGGTGGCTCTTACTTTGATCCAGGGCTATGTGTTAATCGGCTCAGCCTACCTAATCGTTAAGACCACCGGCGAGCTTCAGGAAACCTACTACAAGACGGCAACCATCGCCACCTGGACAACTTTACTGGGGGCAGTGTTTATCACCATCAGCACTCCTATCATGTCCGAGCAGGCGCGTGCTCAGCTTTTCTCGCCCCCTCTTTTCTACATCTTTGCTGCCATCCCAGTTCTGGGACTTTTGTTGGTGGCGTTGTTGCTGCGCAGCCTGCGCCGGCGGGAAGAAAATAGCGTTTTGGTTTACACTTTTTTGATCTTTGCGCTTTCTTTTATCGGCTTGGGGTTCATGGTCTTCCCCAACATCATCCCCCCCAGCGTCACCATCTACGAAGCGGCGGCCTCCCCCAGCTCCCTGGTGTTTATGCTCACCTTTATTGGCTTTCTGATCCCGGTTATCTTGTCCTACAACATCTACAACTACGTGGTGTTCCGGGGCAAGATCGTGGTGCAGGAAGTGGCGGCGGAAGAGGCCAAAGTTCCAGAGGCAGTTTAAGCTGGCCTGAGGATGCAGCAATAACCCCGCCCGGTGATGGGCGGGGCAATTTTTTAGGTGCAATCGAACGTCTACAGAGAAAGGCTGATACATTTACGCTGAACACTGCTGAGCATTACTGCTCAACGGTGAAGCGAT
>NZ_JANSIC010000084.1:0-10506 GCF_047461955.1 Synechococcus sp. R55.7 | reverse complement strand
GCTAAAAAAGTGTTAGGGACAGAGGGTTTTTGTTGATTGGGTTGCCGTTGGCGTTGTTAGGACGAAGTTCTTTGTAAGGTGCTTTGGGCTGAGGTTAACCACAATGTTGCGACTGTACGGGATCCCAACCTCCGGAAATTGCTACAAAGTGGAATTGCTCCTCAAGCAATTGGGGATCCCCTATGAGACGGTTGAAGTCAACTCCAGGGCCGGAGAAAACCGCCGCCCCGAGTACCTGGCCAAAAACCCCCTGGGCCAGATCCCGGCTTTGGAACTGGAAGATGGAACGGTCTTGGCCGAGTCCGCCGCGATCTTGGTCTACCTGGCAGAAGACACCCCCCTCTACGGCCAAAACAAGTTGGAACGGGCCGAGATTTTGAAGTGGTTGCTTTTTGAACAAACCCGCATTGCCCGCTACATCGCCACCACTCGCTTCTGGGTGCGGGCCGGCCAAGCAGAGGCCCATGCTGACGCGATCGCCCAGAACTTGAAATCTGGAACAGAGGCCTTGGAGATCATGGAAGGCCACCTGCAGGGGAAAGCATTTTTTGTGGGCAACCGCTACACCATCGCCGATCTCGCCCTTTTCACCTACACCCATGTGGCGGAGCAGGGCGGGTTTGACCTCAAGCCCTTTCCTCAGATCCGAGCCTGGTGTCAGCGGGTGAAAGAAACCGACCGCTTCTTCCCCCTACCCGGAGCATGAAACATTTTCTCCTAATTGCTGGCTCCCTCCATGCCCTCTAGCAACTGGCCCAGATACCAAATCTCGACCTCGCTGGCCACATCTCCCTCAGCCAAGAAGGGCGTGCCATCTTGGAAGTTGAGCGGCCCCTTGAAGAGCTGAATGCTGCCATTCCCCAAGCCAGCAATAAACTCCTCCAGCTTGGCCTTGTCTTCCGGCTTCAGGGCTTCTCCCATGATGAACCCTGCCGAAGACGTGTCCGGGTTGTTGATATCCGACCAGTCGATGGGCGGACGCAGGAATTGGCTCTCGAAGGTGCCCGCGCGAGCTGCCTCAATCAATTGCTTGTATCCTGGCCCCCAGTTGTAGTAGGAAACCCCCAGGCAAATTTCGGGCGCGAAGTTGCAACCGCTGGCCAGGCCGTAGTGGGTGTAGCGCACTCGCTTTCCGGCCTCAGCAGCCCGCTTGCCTTGTACCGCCGCCTCCGGCGTATCCAACCCTGACATCACCACATCAAAGCCGCTGTTGTAAAAGTCATCGGCAACCTTGCTTGGATCCAAAGTAACCCCTGGAATGTTGAACCAGAAGCCAATCCAGGTCACCCGGAACTGCAACTCTTCAGGACGATCTCGGTAAGTTTCCCAGCAGTATTTGGCCCCCAAGTAAGCAGCAGCAGCGTAACGGCGGGTTTCATCGTTGATCAGAGGCCCCAACAGGCCAATTTTGCCGGTTTCGGAGCCCAGGGCTGCAGCACAGCCAGCCACCATGCGCATCGCTTCCATCTGGGGCATGATGTTGGCCAAGTTGGGCAGATCGATGTAATTTTTCCCTTCCTTCCAGGCCATGTCCCCAGAAGCATGGATAACTGCGATCTCAGGATGCTTGCGGGCCGTTTCAATCGCATCGTCTTTGTGGTCATCGGAAGTAAAGATGATAACCTTCGCACCTCGGGCGATCATGTCATCCGCCACCTGGGAGGCGCGCACATTGGGCCGATCCGCCGGGTTCACCTTATCCAGGTAATCAAACTGGAGGCCGGGCAACTTGGCCTTGACGTATTCGCTGCCCTCCACATGGGCCTGGCTCCAGCCGCCATCCTGCATCGGCCCCACCAGCACCATGCCCACTTTGAAGGTCTCTTGCGCTGTTGTGGGGGTGGATCCCAGTAGAGCGGCGACTGCCAGGCCAATAGCCCAGCCTCTCGAGGGAGAAAAAGCGCGGGTAAGATTCCAGTTCACAGGCAGCTCCAACAGAACAGGGATCCAAAGCCGGAAGACTACATCCATCATCGGGATCCCGCTGCAGATCGCTGTATCTGAGAATACAAAAAGGCGCTTGGCAAACGACGTGGAAGCCAGCAGGGGCTCAGGGAGAAATTTATCGTTCCTTCAGTTCCCGCTGAATCTCCCGCTGGGTTTGCCGCTCTTTGATTGCCTGCCGCTTGTCGTGGAGCTTTTTGCCGCGGGCCACGCCCAGATGGGCTTTGATCCAGCCGCGGTTGAGCACCAGCTTGAGGGGAACCACGGTCAGGCCCTTTTGTTCCACCAAGCCCCGTAGGCGGTCGATCTCGCGGCGGTGCAGCAGCAACTTGCGGCGGCGGGTAGGGTCGTGGTTAAACACTTTGCTGGCGGTGTCATGGGGGGAGATGTGCAGATTGTGCAGCCATGCTTCCCCATCCCGAAAGAGGGCAAAAGCGTCTTGCAGGTTGGCTTTGCCCGCTCGTATCGATTTCACCTCTGTGCCGGTCAGTTGGATCCCGGCCTCATAGGTCTCCAAGATGTCGTACTCGAAGCGGGCGCGACGGTTGTCAACCAGGGTTTTGACGTTGGGATCCACAGCCATAGGCTTTCAGTAGACCAGAGGGCCTAACGAGAGGTCAGGGATCTCTCCAATTTTCGCACCGCCCGCCCAACCAAGCGCTCGGATTTGCCGCGCCAGAGAAAGCGAATGGGGGTACCGGTAAAGTCCAGGTTTTGCCGGAAGTGCTTTTCCAGGAAGCGGCGGTAGTTATCCTTAAACAAATCGGGATCGTTGACAAACAGAACAAAGGTGGGGGGCCGATCCGCCACCTGGGTGCCGTAGTAAATTCTGCCCTGCTTGCCCTGGCGGTTGGTGGGGGGCGATTGCCAGGCAAGAGCATCCTGGAGCACTTCGTTGACCACAGCGGTGGGAACCCGTTTGCGGTGGGCGGCCACCACGGTATTCACCTGCTCAAAGATTTTGTGGGTGCGTTGCCCGGTGAGGGCGCTGACAAACAGGAGCGGCGCCCATTCAATAAAGTAAAGCCTGTCGCGAATCTCGCGGGTGAACTCGTTGATGGTGTGGGTATCTTTGTTTTCTACTGCATCCCACTTGTTGACGACGACAACGCAGGCGCGGCCCTCTTCTTCGATGCGCCCGGCCAGCCTCTGATCCTGTTCGGTAACCCCCTCCAAAGCATCGATCACCAGCAGCACTGCATCCGAGCGCTGGATGGCCTTGAAGGCCCGGTTGATGCTGAAGAACTCAATGCCGTACTGCACGCGGTTTTTTTTGCGGATGCCGGCGGTATCGATGAGGCGATAGGGCTGCCCTTCCCAGGTGACCACGGTGTCGATGGCATCGCGGGTGGTGCCGGAAATGGGGCTGACGATGGCCCGCTCGGATCCTACCAGGCGGTTGAGCAGGCTGGATTTGCCGACGTTGGGCCGTCCCACAATCGAGACGGCGATGGGATCTGGCTCGCCTGCGGCTTCTGCGGTCACTTCGGGCAAGTGAGCCAGCACCGCCTCCAACAGCTCGGCTACCCCATTGCCATGGATGCCGGAACAGGGGATCGGATCCCCCAGCCCCAGCTCCCAAAAGGCTGCTGCCTGAGCCAGGCCCATCTGCCCCGACTCGCACTTGTTTACGGCCACCACCACCGGCAGGGGTTGTTTGCGCAGCCAATCGGCCACTTCTACATCGGCGGGTGTCAGTCCCTCTCGGCCATCCACCACGAAGATCACGGCCTGCGCCTCGGCCATGGCTGCCATCGCTTGCTGGCGAATGTGGGGCAGAAATTCGCTGTCGTCGCCAAAAACCAGGCCGCCGGTATCCACCACCCGCAAGCGGCGCCCGTTCCATTCCACCTCCTGGTACAGACGATCCCGGGTCACCCCAGGCTCATCATGCACAATGGCCGAACGCACCCCCGCCATGCGGTTGACGAGGGTAGATTTGCCCACGTTGGGGCGACCCACAATGGCCACAAGAGGTAGGGGCACTGTTGGCTCGTCGATAACTTGGGATATCTATCCTAGCTGTTCGGGATCCCGGATGCCCAAAGCCGCCAATCTCGATCATTGCTTTGGATGCAGGTCTGGCGGTAAGTTAGGTACCTATCCTCCCATCAGGCACCGGCTGTGCCCCTTCCCCATTCTTGCCATGAACCGCGCTCTCGTTCCCGCCCAGCGGCTGAACAAGCTGCCCGCCTATGTCTTCGCCCGCTTGGATGAGCTGAAGGCCCGCGCCCGCCAGCAGGGGTTGGATTTGATCGATCTGGGCATGGGCAACCCCGATGGTCCCACCCCACAGCCGGTGGTGGAGGCGGCGCAGGCGGCCATTGCGGATCCCGCCCACCACGGCTACCCGCCCTTTGAGGGCACGGCCAGCTTCCGCCAGGCGATCACGGATTGGTACTGGCGCCGCTACGGGGTGGAGCTGGATCCCAATGGAGAGGCGCTGCCTTTGCTGGGATCCAAAGAGGGGCTGACCCACCTGGCTCTGGCCTATGTGGATCCCGGAGATCTGGTGTTGGTGCCCAGCCCTGCCTATCCAGCCCATTTTCGCGGCCCCATGATTGCCGGCGGGCAGATCTACCCGATGATGCTGCGCCCGCAGAAGGGGTGGTTGATCGATCTGCAAGAAATACCGCCGGAAGTGGCCCAGCAAGCGCGGGTGCTCTACTTTAACTACCCCAACAACCCGACGGCGGCAGTTGCGCCCCGCTCTTTTTTTGAGGAGGTGGTGGAGTTTGCCCGCCGCTACGATCTCATCCTGGTGCACGACCTGTGCTATGCCGAGCTGGCTTTTGACGGCTACCGGCCCACCAGCCTGCTGCAGATCCCAGGCGCCAAGGACTTGGCGGTGGAGTTCCATACCCTTTCCAAAACCTACAACATGGCCGGTTGGCGGGTGGGATTTGTGGTGGGCAATCGCCAGATCATCCAGAGCTTGCGCACCCTGAAAACCAATCTCGACTACGGCATTTTTGCCGCCATCCAAAAGGCCGCCGAAACTGCCCTGCGCCTGCCGGATAGCTACCTGGAGCAGGTACAAGAGCGCTACCGCCGCCGGCGCGACTATCTGATCGGCCGCCTAGCGGAGTTGGGCTGGCGGATCGAGCCGCCACGGGCGACGATGTATCTCTGGATCCCTACCCCTCGCACTGCTGATGGCACCCCCGAGGGATCAACAGAGTTTGCCCTACGGGTTTTAGAGTACACCGGGGTGGTGGTGACTCCCGGCAGCGCTTTTGGAGAGGGAGGAGAGGGCTACGTGCGGATTAGCCTAATTGCCGATTGCGAGCGCATAGGTCAGGCTATCGATCGCTGGGCGGAAGCTGGGATCCGCTACTGCTGAGCCTCAGTCTTGCGGGAGTTGGTACTGCTCCACAATCCGCCGGGCAAAGGGGGGCACGTGCTGCTCCAACTTCTGGGGATAGTGGCGGCGCACGTAGAGGTAGTTGCGGGTGAAGTGGGAATCGATGGAGAAGCGGGCATATTCCAGGCCGCGCGGCCCAAAGCGCTGGATTGCCGCCCCCAAGAGGCGAGCCAGCCACATTGGCAAACTCAGGGCTTGGTCGTAGGCAGGGATCCCCTGCTGCACTGCCGCCCGCCGGGATCCCTGCGAGATCACCGGTTGGGTTTCCAGCTCCTCCCAGACTAAGTCCAACAGCTCTTGCCCCCGCTGATTGCGCACCAGCAGCCACTGCCAGCCCAAGGGGGATCCCATGTAGCCCACCACCAGATCTGCCAGAGCATTCACATAGTCAAAACAACTGAGGCAGGAGGGGGCAAACACGTCCTTGAGTTCTTTGGTCTTGAGGCCGAAGAAGGGCACCTTTTCCACCGAGCCATCTTCGTGTTTGAAGTGGATGTGGAAGTCTTGCATAAACTCGTAGTGCACCACCGTCTGTGGGGAGCGGCTGGTGGTTTCTAGAAACTTTTGCAGCCCGGCACGGCTGACATTGTCCACACAGGGCGTGCCCAACACGTACAGCTTCTCCAGGCCCAGTTTTTTTTCCACCGCCCGCAAAGCCTGAATTTGGCAGCCCACCCCGATCACCAATAGGCGCTTGAGGCCGCTTTGCTCCACCTGCTCCAACACAGACAAGTTGGGAGAAAGAGTTGGCTTGTTAACTCGCGCCGCCCAGACCGCTTCGGGGGTACGGGCCAGGATGGGCCGTGGCTGAAAGCGATCCCGCTCATCCGCCTGCACGCACACCACCCCTTCCACCAAGCCAGTGGTGAGGGCCTTCATGCCAATGCTGCTGACAATGCCCGTCCACTGGGCCCCCGGGATCGGATCCCGCTTGCGGGCTGTGTACATCGCCTCGTAGACACCGAAGTAATCGGTATCGGTGACGGCAAGGGATCCTGAGCGCAGCGATTCCCGGGATCGCCCGTGGGTCTGTTCTTCCAACTGGGTCAGTTGCTGGTCCAAGAAGGCACAGGCTTCTTTGACGTGGGCCACGTAGCGGGTATCGCAGAGGCCGCACTGGCTGCACAGCTCTTTGGCCGGATAGCGGCCGGAACGGATGGGCCGGGCTGGACGCGGTGAACGGGATCCCATGATTTCTAGTGTTTGCGTAAGCGGAATGGAGTCCAATGGATCTTTTGAGCTTTGCTATTTAAGCTTTCTTTGAGATCTAAAGACACAGGCACCTCAGGCGTTCGCAGCAACGGCAACCAAGGTGCTCTCTTCAGTTTGCGGCCAAAACGGCAGATAGCGGCAAAGAACTTCGAGGGATCCCTGCTAAAGGAGCGCAAAATTTCAGAGCCTCTATAGATTGCTGTAGCGTTCTTCGGCCCAGGGTTCACCGCCCATGTAGTAGCCGTTGCTCCCCCAAAAGCCCAGCTGATCTTAGGGGGGAAACTCCAGGCATATGGGTGAGGGATCAAAGTGCGCACCGGCCCTACCGGGAGCGGTTGTCCTTCCAGGGTATGAACCAGGTAGTTTTCGGGGCGGATGAACTCCTCCAGAGTCAGGTTGGTGGTGTAGCCGCCATAACAGTGTTGCATCACCGCCTTGGCCTCAGGAGCAATGGATACCAACTGCAACCCATCCGGGATCCACACCCCTGTCCAGTTGACATCCTCCATCTCCTTTCGGTACAACGCAAAGACTGGAGACACGGCACAGCTTGCCCACTGCTGTCGCCCCCATCCAGCCCCACCACTTGGCCGGTGTACTCCGTCATCCAAGGCTTGGTACTGCGCTGGAGTGGCCTTGAGGAGTTTGGCATCTCTGACCAGCGTGGGTGTATCTTATCGCAGGTCTAACAGGGCAAAAGCCGTCCTGGAAGGGCGGGGCTTTGGACCTAGCTTTTTGGTAAAGGTATGGGCTCTAGGGTGGAATCTTGTCCGTGACGGGCCTGTAGGATCGGGTCAACCGGGAACGAGGACTGGCGCTGCTTCAGGATCGGGGAGAATGGATCCCTGTTGGAGCCTGTGAATGGCTGCCGGGGATAGGGGAGAAGAGCCCGGAAGGAACTCCGTCCCGCTAACCCAAGCGGGTGAGGTTGATAAGGCCGACTCGTGGAACTGAGTTGAGCAATTTTGGGGTGCAGAGCGTGTTGTCGATGAACCTATGGAGTGCAGGGCTGTTGGGCCTTACCTTCAGCTCACCGGGAGAATTTGTCTTCCGCTTTCCCCCCGGCACCCCGCTGGTGGGAGGGCTGGGCCTACGCTGGTATGGCCTATTGATGGCAGTGGCCGTGTTGGTCGGCTTGATCTTGACCAAAGCGTTGGCAGAATCTCGTCATCTAGAGAAAGAGCCTGGCAAAGCCAGTGAACGAGTGGAGCTACTGGCCCTGTGGTTGGTAATATCTGGGTTTCTGGGCGCCCGCCTCTACTACGTCCTCACCCACTGGTCAGAGTTCCAAGACAACCCCCTCTCGGCCTTTGCCATTTGGCAGGGGGGTCTCATCATCCACGGTGGGGTGTTGGCCGGCGCGCTTGCCCTTTACCTCTATTGCCGCACCACCGGGATCAACGGCTGGAAGTACGCCGATGTGCTCACGCCGGGGTTGATTTTGGGCCAAGCCATCGGGCGCTGGGGCAACTTTTTCAACTCTGAGGCCTACGGTGCCCCTATTCCTCCCGACAGCCCTTGGCCGCTGCGGGTGTACATTCCTCCCCAAGCCCGCGAGCCGGAATACAGCCAATTTGAGTTTTTTCACCCCATCTTTTTTTACGAAAGCGTCCTCAACCTGCTTCTATTTGCCCTCTTGATGGGAATGTTCTGGCGCTTTCCCAAACTCAAAGATGGCACTTGGGTTTGGACCTATGTTGTCGGCTATAGCCTGATCCGCATCCCCTACGAAATCTTGCGCGTGTCGGCGGTGGCCTATCTGCCGGGAACTTCCATCAAAGCCGCCTATGTAGCCAGTGGCTTGGGCTTGGTGATCGGGATCGGCATGTTGATCTACATGTACCGGCTGCGCTTCGACCCCGATTTGGAACAACTGGCAGCGTGGTTATCGGAGCAAGCGGGATTAGCGCCAGAAGCAGCCCAAAACCTTCTGGAACGGGCTTGGGCTATTCAACAGAGACATCGCCGCGCCGACCTGTTGGATCGTGTCACCCTCGCCATGCCCCACTTTCCCGGCACCCTTGCCCCTCACCTGTCTCTTGGCCAACGGGAGCTGCTCATGCGGCAACTGTTTTGTCGCCTGGAAGGCAGGGATCCCTCTGAGGAAGGGCTGGCCCAAGCCAGTTAGTGCCGTGGCCATCAGGCTGAATCAGGGTCATTCCCTCACCCCCAAGGAGAAAGCAGGGCCAGGGAGCAAAACCTTTAGGCCAGCAGACCTCGGGCCAGCAAACCCGCCCCCCCTCCCATCAACACCAACAGCCAAGTGGGCTGGCGAAAGCGCATCAAGGCAATGAAGGCCGCTACCCCGATCCCCAAAGCCACCAGCGAAGCGGGAGTTGTTTGTTGTAGCAGCGCATTTTGGGCCAAGGGCACTGTAGCCGCAGCAACAGCCCCCAGAGCCGTTGGGGTAATTGCCTGCAGGGATCCCTTCACCCAAGCATTGTGCCGTATGCGCAACAGAACCGGAGCTGCCAGCAAAATAAAGGCAAAAGAAGGGGCAAAGATGGCCACTGTTGCCGTCAGGGCCCCCAGCACCCCTGCCACCTTGTAGCCGATAAAGGCTGCCGTCAGCACCACCGGGCCAGGAGTAAATTGCCCAATGGCCACCCCATCCAAGAACTCTGTCGGCGTCAACCAGCCCAACTGATCCACCACCTCGTCGGCGATGAAGGGGATGATCACCAGCCCTCCCCCGAAGATGGCGCCGCCTACTTTCAGGAAAAACAAGGTCAAAGGCCAGAAATAGGCACCAATCCGCTCCAGACCCCAAAAGCTGCTCAGGATAAGGGTTTCCGGTGGAACCGTGGCCACTACCGTCTGGGCCAACGTCAATACTGGCCAAGGGAGTAAAATCGGGATCCCCGATAGTGGGCCTTTTTTGGGCCCATACAGCAGCAGCCCCACCAGAGCCGCCAGCCCGAACAGCAACAGGATATTCACCCCCCCAATCAGCAGCAGGGCAAAGGCCGCCACCGCGATCAGCCCCTGGCTCCAATCCTTCACAGCTTTACGGCCCATTTTCCAGCAAAAGGCCAGGATAATGGCGATCACCACCGGGGCCACCCCAAAAAACATCCCCTCTAGCTGCGGCACCCCCTGAAAGCGAAAGTAAAGCCAAGAAAAAATCACCTCGATCACAAAAGCAGGGGCAATGAAGCAAATCCCCGCCAGCACCGCCCCCAACCAGCCTGCCCGCACATAGCCGACATAGATCCCCATCTGGGTAGAAGCTGGCCCTGGCAACATTTCACATAGGCCCACCCCTTCGGTAAATTGTTCCTGGCTCATCCAGCCCCGCCGGATCACCGCCTCATCGTGTTGCATGGCGATGTGGGCTTGGGGGCCGCCGAAACCCAGGGATCCCAGCCGCAGGAATACCACGGCAATCTCTTTCAGGCGCGTTGAAAGGGAGGGCAAGTTGTCGGGGGCGTTTTCCGGCCTGGGGAACTGACCGGGAGCAGACTCAGAAGACATGGGCAAAGCCCGGCAAGACAACCCCGCCTATCCTGCCATCTGTCCGGGATCCCTTCAAGAGGACAACACTCGCCCGTTTATCCTTTCACCCAAACTACCCCCTCAGGTCTTCAGGCTTCGCAACCACTCTTCCAGAGCGCGGATCGGCGCGGGATCCCGGTAGACGCGATCTTGACGTGCTTTCACCTGCTGGCCCATTTGCTCTCGCCACTCTGGATCCAAGCCCAACCGACTGGCAATCTGGACGTATTCATCGAGGTTATGAGCGATGGTATCGAGAATCCCCATCCGCTGCAGGATGGCGTAGGTGTGGCGGCCCCGCAGCAGGGATCCGGGCAAGGTGACGATGGGCAGCCCGTGGGGCAGGGCTTCCAGGGTGGTGTTGCCCCCTGACCAGCCGAGGCTATCCAGGTAAATATCCCCCAGGGCGTTGTAGGCGGCATATTCTGCAGGCGAGAGTTCCGGTAGGAGCACCACATACTCTTCGGCAGCTAGGTCATAGGCCTGAAAGG
>NZ_JANSIC010000083.1:9185-10638 GCF_047461955.1 Synechococcus sp. R55.7 | reverse complement strand
GAAGTAGCGACCCAAGGTGTAGACAACATCGTAGGGAAAGTTCTCCTCGTCGAAGTTGGCCGTCCCCCGCAGGGAAGCGCTGAGAATGGCGGCGGTGACTTGGCTGCCGACCGAATGGGCCTGCAATTGATGTTGAGCTACTTCCACATCTGCTTTATCGATCACCAGCCGTTGCAGGGTGACATCTCCAGTGATGCGGGTTTGACAGGCCAGACGAATATGTACAGGAAGGTCTAGCCGTTGAGCTAACTTCTTCTCGGCAGGGGTCATGCTGCGGCAGTTTTGGCTGCCTTCCAAAATCAGAATGCGACAGGTGGAGCAGGCGGCATTGCCCCCACAGGCATGGACATGGCGCACCCCCGCCTTGAGCAGATTTTCCAGAACCGTGAGCAGGGGATTGGCTTCCAAGGTGAGGTTGTCGGGGTAACAGGTGATCCGCATGGTTAAGAGGGAGTGAGGGGTGGCAAAAAGATTCAGCACTACCTAAATTCAGTACGGCATTGCCCTCCCCTTGGATGCTGTTTTCAAAAGTTTTGGGTATTGGGTAACCTCACCCCGCAGCCTGCCCCGGCGCCGATGATAGAGTACAGAGGAGTCTTCTGCGCGAGCCCTTTATGCCTCAGTCCAAACCCCAAGAATCCCCAGCCCGCAAGCTCCTCAACATTTTGCTGCTGGTGGTGGGCACGGTAACTTTCTTGGGCTTCTCCTTTGGCCCGCTATTCCAGGCCCTCGGGCCTTCCGAATCTCCAGAGGCCAGCCTGGTAACCGAGCAACTGCGGGCCCAGGCAGACGGCTATCGCGTCGTGCTGGAGCGGGAGCCGGATAACCCCATTGCTCTGCGGGGGTTGATCGACACCCAACTGCAGCTCAACGAGCCGCAAGGGGCAATCGAGCCGCTGAAGAAGCTGGTGGAACTGGAGCCCGAAAATCGGCAACTGAGAGCCTTTTTGGCCGAAATCCAGCAGGATACGGGGGATTTTGAAGGGGCATTAGAACAGCTCCAGATCCTTTACGAGGGGGATCCCAAAGATGGCCAGGTGCTGCAGCAGTTGGTGGATGTGCAGCTAACCCTGGGCCGCACCTCTGAGGCCATTGCCCTGCTGGAGAAGCATCTTGAAGAAGTGCCGGAAGATAATGATGTACGTTTGCGCTTGGCCTTTGTCTACGCCCGCAACAACCAGACTGAGAAAGCTGTAGTCCTCTACGACAAGTTGATTGCGGCGGATCCCAGTGATTTCACCCCCGTGTTGGGCAAAGCCATAGCCCTCAGCTCCGCCACCGATGAAAACCTACGGGCAAAAGCGCCTGAGCTGTTTGAGCAAGCAGCCCGGCTGGCCCCGCCCCAAGTTCGGGAGCAGATTCGGCAACAGGCAGAAGTTTATGCCCAGGTGAACCGGCCCCAGACGGTCGAGAGGCAAAACGATAACCCCACTCCCTGAGCGGGTTTTCAACC
>NZ_JANSIC010000083.1:0-9085 GCF_047461955.1 Synechococcus sp. R55.7 | reverse complement strand
GCAGAACTTGAGTTGATAGCCTAAAGTGCGGCAATGGCGATGCGCCCAAACCAGAACCGACAACCCCATGCTGTCGATCAGGCTAACCTGACTAAGATCCAACAAGAAATGCCCCGGTTTCTCGGTGAGAATTTGGCTTAGCTCTTTCCGTACCTCGCGGGCAATCGCGGCGTTGAGCCTTTCACTGTGCAATTTCACAACCGTAACAGGGGATCCCTTGTGGCTGAGCCGGATGAAGACATCCATGAAAAGCCCGTCAGGTTTGAGGGGGGATGGGCACAGGCACGATGCAACCAGACTGATTTTGAATTGCTAAATCACCATGAGTATGAGTTTGTCCTCCCTGGGCTTCTCTTGCAAGCATTCTTGGACACTTTTCCCTTACAGGTTAGAACTGGCATGAACGGGATCCCTGCCTGGGCTGGAGATGCTGCCGCCCTGAGCCTATTGGTTATGCAAGTGCCGATGCTGGCGGTGCTGCTGGCGCGGCTGCTGCCCTCTTTGCGGCGCCCTTCCCCTCTGCCTCCCGGTCAGCCTGGGATCCCTTTGCAGCCGGGCTTGGTCAGCGTGTTGTTGCCCACCCTCAACGAAGCGGAACGCATCGATCCCTGCCTGGAAGGATTGCACCAACAGAGCTCCGTCCTGCGGGAGGTGCTGGTGGTGGACAGCCGCTCTCAAGATGGCACCCCCGAAAAAGTGCTGCAGATGGCCAAGCGGGATCCCCGCTTTCGCCTGCTGACCGACGATCCCTTGCCCAACGGATGGGTGGGGCGCCCCTGGGCCTTGCACTATGGATTTCTCCAGTCGGATCCGGCCTCTGAGTGGATCCTGGGCATTGATGCCGATACCCGTCCCCAGCCAGGATTGGTGGAGCGCCTGCTGGAAACTGCCCAGGCCCAAGGTCTGGATCTGATCACCCTGGCACCGCAGTTTATCTTGCAGCACTGGGGGGAAGGCTGGCTGCAACCGGCTCTTTTGGTGACCCTGATCTATCGCTATGGGGCAGCCGGAGACAGGGCTACCCTGCCAGAACGGACGATGGCCAATGGGCAATGTATGCTAGTGCGCCGGTCGGTGCTGGAAGCGATGAATGGCTACACAGTGGCGCGGGCTTCATTTTGTGACGATGTGACCCTGGTGCGGCAGATTGCGGCAGCCGGCTTTAAAGTAGCTTTTTACGACGGTCGGCACCTGCTCAAGGTGCGCATGTACACTTCTTTTGGCGAAACTTGGCGAGAGTGGGGCCGATCCCTCGATTTGAAAGATGCCACCCCTGTGGCCCAGTTGTGGGGGGATATAGCTCTCCTCGTCCTCACCCAAGGGATCCCTGGGCCGGTGGTTGTAGGGCTGTTGGGCAAAGCCGGGATGGGGTTTCCCTTTTCCCTGACGGAGCAGGTGCTGCTGGGGCTTAACCTAGGCTTACTGATTCTGCGCTTAGGTGTACTGCTGGGCATTCGCGGCTCCTATCAGGATCCCCCTTGGACGTTCTGGATGTCGCCCCTGGCGGATCCCTTGGCCGTTCTGCGGATAATCCTATCTGCCCTCAGCCGGCCCCGCTCTTGGCGCGGGCGCACCTACTAGGAGAGCCCTCAATCGGCTATTGCCTCGGGATCCACGCCCAACTCCCGCAATTTCGCGGCTAGGCGCTGCTGTTCCAGACGGGCCTGTTCGAGAGCTGCCTCTGCCGCCTCGGCCCGTTGCCGTTCCTGTTCAGCCCGCTGCCGCTCCTGTTCGGCCCGCTGCCGCTCCTGCTCTATATGTTCACTCCCCCACAGCAGCAAACTCCCATCGGCAGTCCACCACCGCAACCAGTTGGCTTTGGTCTCGGCTTTTTGTCCCCGCCACACCCCCAAAAACAAGCCAATCTCCGGGATCCAGTAGCGACGGTTTTCATCCGCCGATACAGGGGTATAGCGGCCATTCTCCAGGCGGTAGACATCCAGCTCACCGGTTTTGGGATGAAAGATTACATAGACAGGCACCTGCAAAATGCGCTCGTAGAAATACCATTTTCCATAGGGATAGTGGGGATTGATGGAGTACTCGCCGCCCTCGGTTTCGGAGATGAATTCCATCACAATCGCCGGGGGATCCCCTTCTAAGTGTGGGGTATAGCTGCGGCGGATCTCTCCTTCGGGAATCGGCTGTACTGCGGGCACATAAACCCAGTCGGGGGCTTTCACCACCACCTTGTCCCCGACAGTGCTGCAAAGGCCAAAGTTGGAGGCGATCAAAGCCTGGGCAGGGATCATCTGAGCGAGTTCCAATGCCTCACGCAGAGCAGCAGCCAAAAGGGGCTGTAAGGTGCTTTCCACAGGCTCATCCGGCAAGGGAAAGTCTTCCGGCAGTTTTTCCCATCGAATGGGAGGTAGGGGCGGGGTGAGCCGAACAGGAGAGAGGGTCATGGCTGAGGATACTCATGGTGATAAGGTACATGAATGCCTTTTGAATAACTCAAAGCACTTGCTGATATCAACCCCAGGCAATTCCACAAGGCTGTTGCAGGCTGGGACGGATTCAGTCATCTCGACTGCCAATCCATACGGTTGAGATATGCTTGGGGGCAATGAGCAAGTTTTTCGGCGTCTTCCTTGGATTCAGCAAGAGAGCGTATGCCAGAGCCTGAACCCTCTTCTGCCCACATTCTGGTGATCGAAGATGAAGCTAAGCTGGCTCGTTTTGTGGAAACGGAGCTGACCTGTGAGGGATATCGAGTCAGCGTAGCCAGCGATGGCATGGCCGGGTTGAGGGCAGCCTGCGACCAAAACCCCGACTTGGTGCTGTTGGACTGGATGTTGCCCGGCATCTCAGGTTTGGAAATTTGTCGGCGACTGCGCTCAACGGGCAACCGCGTGCCGGTGGTGTTGATGACCGCCAGAGATGAGGTGGCGGATCGGGCAGCAAGCTTGGACGCTGGGGCGGATGACTACGTGGTCAAGCCTTTCAGCATTCAGGAGCTGCTGGCTCGGATACGGATCTATTTGCGGCAGCCAAGGCGATCCCGCGATGGCCAGTTGGTGTTCATGGATCTGATTCTGGATCCCGTAACGCGGGAGGTAACCCGGGGAGAGCGACAGGTGGAGCTGACGGCCAAAGAATACGACCTGTTGCGCTACTTGATGGAACACCCCCGTCAGGTGCTCACCCGCCAACAGATCTTAGAGCATGTGTGGGGCTGCGACTTCACGGGCGACTCCAATATCATCGAGGTCTATATTCGCTACTTGCGCCTCAAGATCGAAGGCCCAGGGGAGAAGCGCCTTATCCAGACGGTGCGCGGGGTAGGCTACGTGTTGCGCGATTGACATGCCCCCCGCCCCAAAGAGCAAGGATTCTGGTTCCTGGTTCTGCGACAGCACTTAGCTGTATCAGGTTTCCCCTCCACGACGGCGGTGCCTATCTCCTCAGTCGTTCCCCCAAGCGCTCCGCGCCGCTAGCGTGAAAGACTTGGCCAAGTGGTGATTTCTCACCAAGTTCTGCACCTGCAAGTCCTCATAAACCACAATGTCGTGAGACATTCCCACACACTGGGCTAGCTCAATAACCCGGTCTCTACGCTGGCGCCAGACTTTGATTTGGTTGAAGTGTACCTCGCCAAGCCGCTTCCTCTACTTGTGGTAGTTGCTGTATTGAGGTTTTACCCCCTTCCTATTCACGCCAGCGGGCCGTGGGCCTAACTTTCTGCTCAGTCTTCTTTGCTGTTGCTTCAATCTCCTTTCGGCACGACGCAAAAACTGGAGACACGGCACAGCTTGCCCACTGCTGTCGCCCACATCCAGCCCCACCACCTGGCCGGTGTACTCTGTCATCCAAGGCTTGGTACTGCGCTGGAGTGGCGTTGAGGAGTTTGGCTTCTCTGACCAGCGTGGGTGTATCTTATCGCAGGTCTAACAGGGCAAAAGCCGTCCTGGAAGGGCGGGGCTTCAGGCCTAGCTTCTTGGTAAAGTTTGGAACTGCCCGCATTCGGGATTGCCTTAAACTTCTCTTAAATCCTGTTTCACAGGTAACTGCTAGCATGAGGCCAACTTCACTCCCACCCCCGGAAAGGAAGGCCTTTATGAACTGGCTGATGCTGCTTGGTCTGCTTTGTCTTCCTGCCTCTCTGTTTTCGTTTGTTGAGTATTTGCGCTCCCAAAGGTTGGTTCAACAGCTCTCTGCAACTCGGTTGCTCAAGATAGCCGAGCTTCGCCATCTCGGTCAGACCAACCCCCAGGCAAAAGGAGCAAACTTGGCTCAAGTTTACGGCAGGGTTGTGTGCGATCGGCCTTTGGTATCGGAACTTTCGCGACAGCCTTGCGTCTACTACAAGTCTGAGATCTCTTGGGAGTATGACGAGATCGAATGCTATCGAAGGTATTTGAATAGCCGAGGCGATGTAGCGTATAGCGAACGGATCAGCGAAGGCGAATATCAGAACGCTCTACGCTTGGGATCCCGAGCAAAATCCTATCCGGGGGAGATGGTCGGGAAAAAGCCCGGCTTGGGCTACTCTGACTCCGGTTCTTTTCAGAAAAGGGTTGATCCCGACTACTCTAATTCTTTTCCACAAAAGCCCAACCCTGGCTACCCCGGTTCCGGTTCTTTCCAGAAAAAGCCTGGTTACCCCGACTACCCCCAGCAGCTTGGCTCTCCAGGCTATCCTCAAAAATCGCCGTTTTCCGAAGTAAGCTCTCCCCAAAAACACTACGCCAACGTGTATTACGATCCGAGCACAGGTCGGGAATATCTCCTTGAAAGAGAGACGAGAACGAGAGACGAAACCCTTCACTCGGTGGTTCGCCAGATCCCTTTTTTCATCGAAGACGAAACTGGAAGGGTGAGGGTGGATCCCACAGGTGCGGAGATAGAGGCTATGTCGGTTGTGGATGAGCATATTTTTCCAGGAAAAGGGCCCAGCCGGTTCAACTTCAATCTCAAGCGCTACCTTTCCGGAGTGAGAACAGAAAATCGCTCCACCCGAGCTTTTATCTATAAGGAATGGGTGATTCCGGTGGATGCGATGGCGTTTACCATGGGGCAGGTGCGTTTTGAGGCAGGGGATCCCGTGATCCGAAAACCCCTTTCTGGGGAAAGGTTTATGATTGCCCCCAAATCCCCTGAAGCCCTCTTGGAAGAGCAGCGCTCCAATGCCAGCAGCTACCTGGTGGGATCCGTCGTCCTGCTGGGTATCGGCATTTTCACCGTGCTCCACCTGCTGCAATCCCTGCAGCCTTATCGCTAGTTCCTGCCCAGGCAGAGGGAAGCCTACTGCCACTCACAACGACAAACCCAGCTTGAGCCCAAGCAGGGCATGGGCAAACAGTACACATAGAATGAGGCTGCCCACATAGGCATGGGTGGTGCGCAAAGCAGCGCGGTTGCCCCCAAAGCCGCTGAGGGACAAAGCTCCATTCACCGCCAACAACAGCAACACCAGGGATCCCGTCCAAAAATGGGGGCTGCTCAACAGGGGCTTCCCTTGCATCACCAGAGAAAGAAGGCCGCCAGTGTAGCCCAAGGCAATGAAGGTGGCCATCCAGGGGGCCAATTTGCGGTGGTCAAGCAGAGGCTTCTGGGCCGCTTCCGGCAGGGATCCCTCTGGCGCTGTGGAGGCGGCTGCCAGACGCAAGGCCCGTCCTCGCCACCCAGTCAGGCCGACAAAGCTGCCCATCACCACCACCACGATCCCCATCATCAAGGGGTGACCCCATTGCACAATGGGTTGGGGCAAGTTAAGGCCGGCAAAAAACTGGGCTACGGGCTGCAAGGTGGCGGCTAACCCATCCGAAGCTGCCGACAGATCCGGCAAGGCCAAGCTCAACAGGTTCATGGCGCTCCCTCTACCTCCGCAATAAATCTACAGCTGCTTAACAAATCTACAACACCCCAATTCTAGAATGGGAGGACATCAGTGATCTCCCTCAATTCGTTGAAGGGAGGACGTCAGCTGACCCATGCCAGCGGGAAGCTTCTGGTGGGCACCTGGCAGCGGTAGAATGTCTGACGGTAAAGCTGTGGCTGTGAGCGGCTCTCTCGCCACTGAGTGCTGAGCAAAACGGAGTTGTTGAGATGGCCAAGTTGTTGTTGGGGGATCAAGCCTTTGAGGTCGAGCTGCTGACGGATGTGCCCACCAATTGGCCGGGAATTAAAGTCATGTCTAAGGGGGCCAAGCTGGACATTCCAGCGGGAACTGTGGTGAAGGTGGAGGCCGAGGATGACCACATAGCCGGCTCCTATAAGGTGGTCTATCGTTTGGCGCCTGCCTATCCCCGCAGCTGGCGGCTACTCCTGGAGCGGGAGAGCGTCGCCACGGCGCCTCAGGTGGCATCGGCTCCAGAACCAGAGGTTGCTCAGGCCAGCAGCTCAGAAGGAGGGCTGCCCAATAGCGATAAAATCTTCGCCATCAAGGTATCCGGCCTCGTGGGAGGAGGTGTGCGCAGAAGTGTTGTCGAGTACAAAGTGCCCTTCAGCCGCCTTTCCCAAGAAGTGAAACGGATCACCCAAATGGGAGGCAAGATCGTCAGCATTGCCGAGTCCAATCTGCTAAGCACCCTTGAGTAGCGGGCGGCTTCCTGGGAGGTTCTGGGTTCTTTCAGGCCACCCGTCCAGGCCGTTCTGGTTCAAACAATTTCAACGAGGGATCCCTGTAGAAAGCATGCGGCGATTTCTCCCCTATCCTCAACCTGAGGATGGGGTGGTAGGCTGGCGTTGGTTTTGCCGTTGCCTGGAAGGCTGCCTTTTCCTGCTGTCCTGGGGGTGGGCTTTGGGTAGGAAAAGGCGTTCCGGCGAGGGCTGAGCTTTTGCAATTGGGAGTGGGGAGTGAGGCCATGACATCTCGACGACAGCCGACGCGCTTGGGAGGGTCGATGCCCCAAGGCCATGCAGGCTTTGGGTCAGCAAGGGGATCCCAGCCGTACCCCTCGCCCACTCCACGACAAAGCTTTTCCTCTTCCTCTCGACGTCCGCTGGCCAAGTCTCGACCGAGGTTACTCCCCTTCTTAAGCTTGCTGGTGATCCTGCTGGGATTTGGGGCTGGGGCCCTGGTGGCCTGGGCAACTGCTCATCCCGACTGGGTCAGCCGCCTGCCGGGGCTCTCGCCACCTCTAGCGGAGATCCCTGCCCCCCGCGCCCACGCTAAAGCGGCTCAACAGCGCTTGCCCATCTCCTTAGAGACCCAACTGGAGCGGGATCCCTTTGCTTTGGATCCCTTGGCCAGCCTTTCTTATGTGCCCGCCATCATGTATCACGATGTGGTGGCTGGCCGCAAGCAGGTCTGGTTCGACACTACGGCGGCGGAGCTGCGGCAACACTTTGAGGCCATTAAGCAGGCGGGGTTGACCCCCATCCACATCGACCAACTGTACAAACACCTGCGGGACGGGGATCCCTTGCCCGAAAAAGCCATTTTGCTCACTTTTGACGACGCCTACCTGGGCCTGTACGAGAACGCCTACCCCCTTTTGAAGGAGTACAACTACCCCGCCACCTACTTTGTGCAAACCGGCTTTGTCGGCGTGCCCACCAGCAAGGATCACTTCACCTGGGATCAGATGCGGGAGATGGATGCCAGCGGGCTGATTGACTTTGCCGCCCATACCGTCAACCATCCTCCTGATCTGCGGGTGCTAGACGATGCCCGTCTGCGGCGGGAAGTGTTCGACTGCAAGACCAAGCTGGAGCAGGAGCTGGGCCACCCCATCCACTACTTTGCCTATCCCGAAGGCAACCGGGACGAGCGGGTGAAGCAATACCTGGCCGATGCCGGTTACCGGATGTCTTTTACGATGGATCCTGGCTTTACAGGACAATCGCCCAACTTGCTGGAGGTGCGACGCTTTAGCCAGTTTCGCATCACCGAGGCCATCATTGGCGCCCGCACCTTCACCCTCAACCGCAGCCCCGACTACCGGCTGGATGTGACGCAGCCTCTGGCTCTGACCGACGAGATCATTGACGGGGTGCGGGTGCTCACCATCCGCGGCGGACGGGCAGCCACAGTGCATGCGGAGCGGCGCTACGAAGTCAGGACGTTGGTCCAGCGCTACCAGGCCGATGCCGGCATTAACGGCAGCTTCTTCTCCATCCCCTGGATCAACTCCGCCAGCAACGTCATGGTGGGGCCGGCGATGGCTGCCAACCACAAGACCTTCATCCCCGGTCGTCCCGAAGATGACCAGGCAATCCGCGGCCGGCCGCTGGTGCTGCTGGGCAGGGATCGCCTCCGCTTTGTGCCCTTTGATCCCGACACCATGACCCACTTGGAGAACATCCGCCAGTTGATGCCGGATGTCACGGATCTGTTTGTGGCCGGTCTATGGCTGGTTAAGGATGGCCATGCCCTCTCTCCGGCGGAGATCAACTCGTTCCGCCTTGCCAGCGCTGCTGAGTTTCGCCCCAGAGCTTTCTTTGGGGTAGATGACCAGGAGCGGGTGGTGATCGGAGTTACCAAAACCCACGTCAACGCCGCCATCCTGGCCAGTCTGCTGCCCAAAACCGGGATCCGGGAAGCCGTGCTGCTGGACTCTGGCTTTAGCACCTCCCTGGTCTACCAAGGGGAGATCCTCGCCACCGGCCATGCCGGTCCCAACCAGCCCAGCCGTCCTGTGCCCCATGCCATCTTGCTCTACGACCTGACTCGCCTTTGGCGGGAGGATCCCCATCCCGAGGCCAAGGCTGGCTCTGAGGGAGATCAGCTGGAAGGGCTAGTGCAACTTTTGCCAGCTAGCGACCAAGATGCAGCCAAAGCCCAGCTAGAGAGCGTCTTGGCCAGCCAACGCACTTTGAGGCGGGGGGATCGGGGGGCGGCGGTGGTGGCGGTGCAACTGGGGTTGAGCCACCTGGCCACTCAGCAGGGACGGCTGGATCTACTCCCTTCGGGCCCTGATGGGGTGTATGGTCAAGAGCTGGCCCAGGCAATGGCGGAATTGGTGCTGGCTGCACCTGAGCGCAGTGAGATGGGATCCCCCCTTCCAGCCACCCCTACCCCCCTGGTGGCCGGAACGGCGACAGCCCGCCAAGGGGTGGACATCATCGATGCTCAACTGCTGCGGCGTCTGCTGGAGCGCGTTAACTTGGCCTCTCCCTCGGTACTGGTGGATACGCGCTT
>NZ_JANSIC010000082.1:9408-10701 GCF_047461955.1 Synechococcus sp. R55.7 | reverse complement strand
AAGGACTCCGTCCCGCTGGCGCGAAAGGACTCCGTCCCGCTGGCGCGATCAGCCTCCGCTGGGGGCCGGGAAAGAGCCTGTTACCGCGCGGATCTTCTGTCGCCGCCCGGCTCGCTCGATCTCCAGCTCCAGGGTGCTGCCCACCTCAGTGCGCTCCACCTCCTGTTGCACCTGATCGGCTGTGGTTACGGCACGACCATTGATGGAGAGAATGACATCCCCAGACCGCAGCCCTGCCCGTTCCGCTGGGGATCCCTGGATGACTTCGCCAATCAGTACACCCTGATCCACCGTTATCAAAATGCGGCTATTGGGATCCTGGTTGAGGCGCTCCTTCAGCTCTGGAGTCAGCGTGAGCATGCGGATGCCCAGGTAGGGGTGATCCACCTTGCCGCGAGTGATCAACTGATTGGCCACCCGCTGGGCCGTCTCAATGGGGATGGCGAAGCCCAACCCTTGCGCTCCCTGGATGATGGCGGTGTTCACCCCTATCACCTCCCCTTGAGCGTTGAGCAGCGGGCCGCCGGAGTTGCCGGGGTTAATGGCCGCATCCGTTTGGATAAAAGATACCCGCTTGTCAGGCACCCGAATCTCCCCGCTGGAACGGCCCAAAGCGCTGATGATCCCAGCCGTAACGGTGTTATCCAAACCCAGGGGGTTGCCGATGGCAATGGCCCACTGGCCCGGCTCCAGGGTTTCCGAGCGCCCCAGCTTCACGGTCGGCAGGTTCTGGGCGTTGATCTTCACCACGGCGATGTCCGTAACCGGATCCGAACCGATTACCTGCCCATCAAAGCTGCGGGTATCCTTGAGCGTCACCGTTACCTTGTCGGATCCCTCGACCACATGGGCATTGGTGATGATCTGGCCGTCTGGGCTGATGATGAACCCAGAGCCGGTTCCCTGCTGTCGCCGCTGCCGAGGGATGGAAGGGATCGCTTGGCCAAAGAAATCCCGGAAAAAGGGATCGCTGAAAAACTCCTCCGGAAAAGGGGCAGGGGCGCGCACCGTCCGCTCAGCATCGATGCGAACCACCGCCGGCCCCACCTTTTGCGCCACATCGGCGATGAAATTCAGGTTCAGTTGGGCCGGGGTTGCCGTCGTCTGGGCAGATACCCCCTTGCCCCCCACCAGAGCCGCTCCCAGCCCAATGCCCAGCAGCACCAGCAGCACTGACGAGAGAAGAGACTTCCAAGTGGAGATGGCAAAAGGCTGGAAAGAGGATTGAGCAGGTTGGGCGGAAGCTTCTGACCCGGGAGAGGGCTGGCCCGGCATGGATGTGCTGCGCTTCAT
>NZ_JANSIC010000082.1:7582-9308 GCF_047461955.1 Synechococcus sp. R55.7 | reverse complement strand
AAGACTTCGGCCCCACGCAGGGGAAGAAACCTAGAGCCTAATCTAACATGGACAGCAGGGATCCCAGAGTGGGCAACCCTGGCGCTTTGCCGTACTTCTATCTGGAGCGAAGAGCAGCCGAATCTGCTCACCCAAGGTAGCCCATCTCCCATTCAGTTGGCTTTGATCACGATAGTGAGGCCAGGAAAGCTTTTGTTCCCGACTTTGGCCGGTTTGCAGCTAACGTAGGAATGATGAATGGGGGTAAGACCATGACCAACCCAGCCAGCCGCCTGTTGGCTCCTCTGCTTGGCGGATTGCTCTCAGCGCAGATGGCCGCCCCAGTTTTGGCCCAAATGGGGCCCTTGCCACCACCGCCTGCCGGTGAGGGATGGCGTCCTGTGAATCCTCGCCCCCTTCCCCCTGGCCCTCAACCCCTGCAACCTGGCCAGCCCTTTCAACTGCAAACCACGTTGCTATTGCGCTCTGGGGATCTGATCCAGGCGGTGCATCGCTCCCCAGAAACCCTCTTGATTGCCCCTGGGGAAACCCGCGCCGTCAGCCTTAGCTTGGATACCCCTCTGCGGGACATCTACGGCAACATGGTCGTCCCGGCGGGGGCCGTTTTGGAAGGCCAATTTCAGCCGGTGAGCGGCGGCACCCAGTTTGTCTCGCGGGCCCTGATTTTCAACGGCCAATCCTACCCCCTCTACGCTCAGAGCCAGGTTATCCCGCTGCGCAAGGATCCCCGCCACACTTCCGGGGAAGCGATTGTGCAAGATGCCTTGATTGGGGCAGCTGCGGGGGCCATCTTGGGAGGCTTGTTCGGCGACCGCGTGATCTCGACGGAGAAAGTGCTGGGTGGAGCGGCGGCAGGGGCTGTCATCGGCAATGTAACGGCGCCGGAAGTGGCGGTGATCGACGCCAATGCCAACTTGACTCTGACGGTCACCCAAGATTTTCAGCCCTACCTGCCCTAGCGAGCCCCTGAAAACAGCTCTGGCCCTAGGGACTGGCGGTGAGCCGATCCAGAATCTCCTCGTGGGAGAGGCCCTTGCGCACCCATTCCTCGCAGTGGTGCAGCCGCTGAGCCGTGCCGATGAGGAAGCGGTTGAGATCGGCCCCCAGGGATTCGCAGGTGGTCTGTACGCAGATGAGATCCCGCCCCGAAAGCAAGGAGAAGAGGCTGGCCAGCATTCCCGCCTCCAAATATCCGGCAGGCTCTCGCCGTGCAGAAGGTTCCTCCGGGTTGAAGCTGGCGCGAGCGGCAAGGGCAAACCCGGAATTGCGGATCCCGGCCTGAACCAAGCCGTGGTCAGCAGCGGAAAAGTCCAGCTCCAGGCGTCCCCAACCGTGGGTGGCCCAGAGGTCGCTGAGGGCATCCAGGAAGATCCCCATCGGCAATTCCTGCAGCGGCTGCTGGTAGTAGCCGGAAAGCTCGTCTTCAACACGGCGGAAAAATGCCTCTCCCCAATCGCGGCCACAGTTGTAGAGAATGACGCGGGTGGCTTGGCCAGTTTCATAGCGCAGGCCGGAGTAGAGAGCTTCCAGCAGGGGCATGGGAAAGGCCGCCAAGCGGTATCCTCCGCGGCTGTAGAGCAGTCCGGTGTGGATGTCAGGGCGGATGTAGTAGGCAGGGCTAAAGCAGTGCCCAGGCAAGATCTGGTCTTGCAGAATCTCTTGCAGGGAGATCATGGCTATTCTCGCAGTCAGGTGGACAAGAGGGCGGGGATGGATAGATTGGGGA
>NZ_JANSIC010000082.1:4359-7482 GCF_047461955.1 Synechococcus sp. R55.7 | reverse complement strand
ACAGTAAATCGGGAGAAGGAGGTCGCTATCGGAGGGCGCAGGGAACTTTGGTGAATAGATTGAGGGCGAATGGACCTAGTTAACCAGCATGGATTTGGCCAAAAGCAGATAAGGACGGATCATCTCGCTCTCTTCTGCCCCAAAGATGTAGGTCAGGGAGTCGAGCATTAACTTGTAGGCAGGCTGGCATTGGTCGCGCATCTTGAACGATTTCAGGATCGTCTCCAGCCAGTAGAGCAATTTATCCCTCAGGTAGTCTTCGTCGTTGAGCAGCATGGCCATGCAGCAGTAGCGCCACACCATGCTCAGATCCCGGCGGCAGCGCTCCCAGGCCAGGTGACCATGCTGGCGGATTAAATTCGGCATCATCGGCTGAAACTTCTCCATCACCCGATCCAGCAGCTCTTGTTCTTTGGCCTGCAGAACCTGGTAAAGGCGGACCCGCTTCGGGATCCCTTCCACGTAGGCGTGTAGAGTTTTCAACTCGTCCGGGCGCAGATAGCGGCCTTCGCTTTGTTGCATCAGCTCGGCAACCCTTGAATTCATAGATAGAGCCTCCTTCAGTGGGCTTCACACAAACATTTCCGCCAAGGTGAGAGCCCTCTCCGGCGGAACTGTGGGCAGGTCAACCTCGGCCTCAGACCTAGAAGAAGAGGGGGAAGGGAACTGGGCCTGAGAAGTGGCGCAGACAGCTTGTAGCTCTTGCCAGTAGGGGGCAAGCAAACCCTGCTGATCCGCTGGCAGGGATCCCTGAACCACTGCCCGTAGCTGAGCGAGCGCTTGCGGCAACCCTAGGTACTGTTCCATCGCACCAAGAGTTACCTGCTGCACAGGGGTGGGATCCCCCAGCAACAGACTCAGGCCCAGGGAGCGCAAACAAAAGGCCAATTGACGAGCCAAGAGGCGCTGAGCCGGGGTTAGAGAAGGTTCTGCCCCCTCTCTGGCGGGATTGCTGCTGGGCAACGCTGTCGCGACGGGGGTTGGCCCCTGCTGTTGCAAAACCTTTTGGATCCAGGTCAGCTCTTGCTGTTGTAAGACTTGGTAGAGCTCCAGCCGTTCTTCAAAAGAGAGCGAGTAACGAATCAGGTCTTGCAGATCGTCGGGTGTTAGGTAACCCCCTTCTCGATCGGCAATGCGCTCCGGCCAAGAGTGAAGGTCATCCATGGGTGAAGTCTCCTTAAAAACAGAGGGCAAAACAAAACCGAGATCCCTGAACAAACCAGAGCTAGAGCAAAGCTCCGCCAAACAAGGCGGCAAAATCCTCAAGAGTAAAGGGATCCTCCGCTGGCAATTCCGGCACCGGCTCCACCCATGGGCGGATGCCCGACCAATTGAAGCCGGCAAAAAACTGTCCCACCGATTGGGCAAAGAGCATGGGGGACTGCGGCGGCGGCTCTTGAGCAAAGGGAGCCTTGGCCGGGGGTCGGTTATCCCAGTTCAACCCCTGCAAGAAGAGCATCAGGGGCTGGGTTAGATCTCGAGCAGGATCTAGGGTGAGCATGTCAGCTTCTCCAAAGCGCTGAGGAACGACAGAACCACAAGCAAGCCTTACATTTGCTGTAAACGCTGCTCGATCTCGCGGGCGCTGGCCCCTTCGGTGATCCAAAAATTGGCGGCATCAATGCGTTCTTGCCCGCCCAACAGGAACTTGCAGTAGGTTTCCCCCATGGCGTAGCACTGGATCTCGATGCAGGCCAGCTCGCGGGAAGTCATAGCGGTGAAAAACCCGGCAAATAGCCCGGCATAGAGATGGCAAACCGGCTTGCCCACATCCCCTAGGGTGCGAGCCACCATCGAGTCAAACAAGTTGATAAACAGGAAGCCTTTTTGTTTGGATTCGGTTTCCACCTCCCACTTGCCCCAGCCCTGAGCCGTAAAAGGCCACCACCAAGTCTCCAGCAAAAACAAAAGGTTGGACTGTTTTACGCCAATCCCATACTCCCGCTCGTACCACTCGGAGAAGTGCTTGGCATCGCGGATGCCCCAATCTCTGCCAATGGTGTACATCACCGCCGCCGAAGCATCTCCCACTTCCCGTTCCAGGCCTGTTTGCAAGCCCACAATAAAGTCTTCGCTGAGCAGGAGATTTTGCGTGTTGTTCCAGTCGATGATCGTGCCCTGATCTCGGTTGAAGCGAAAGAAATCGCGGTAACTGTAGTGAGCATGCTTGTCGCGGCCCACAGGCATGGTGACTGCAGGACGGGGATCCGGTCGAGATGTGGTGGCCATGGCGCTCTCCTGATAAAAAATGGATAATTCTAGATTGCAAAGCAACAGGATTTGGTGGGATTTGTAGGGATCAACTGGGCCAGACAATGCCAATGAGTCAACAAAATGAATGGCTAAGCATTCGATAAACTTGGTCAGCTATCTGAGGGATCCAACATTGTTCAATCCTTGGTTGATTGTCTATAAGACAATGCCCGCTGAGCCCAAGGGATCCCTGAATATCGACAATCCATCAAACTTCCCGAGTTTGGGCCAGCGTATTGCCAATGATGCGGAAGTCCTCATTTTCTAGCTGCTTAACAGTAGAGCGAGTGATGATCTTGCCCTGCTCCACCAAAACCTTCCCCGTCCGTGGGTGCAGCAGGTCTTGTTCGGCCCGCCGACCGATGAGCACTTCGATATCCCTCAGCGAGTTCACGTACATCCCCGGCGGCAGCTCCACCACCACGCCATCGGAAACCACCCGCGCCTGACAGGCCAGCCGGGAATTGCTGCGGGCGCTGGTAATGGTCTCCAGAGTCTTGGCCTCGCGGGGGGTGATGGGAGTGAGGCTTTCCATTCCCTCTTTGACGTAAACATGACAGGTGGCGCAGAGGCCGCGACCGTTACATTCCCGCGAAACCTGCAGCTCCTCCGACAAAATGGCCGACAGCAGATTGCTGTAGGTATCGACCTCTGAGACGCGAGATAAAGGCTCTAGCCGGATTTGTTTAACCATAGACGGGATCCACATTAAGGGCAGACAAAAAACCCCGGCGGGCAGGATCTACTGCATAAGCAACGCAAACCAATCACAAAAATTGATTGATCCCTTCCCCTGCAGCCCCCTTGCAGGTCTACAGCAACACCTGAGTCCCCAGTCAATCAAACCAGAGCACTTCACCAGAGCACTTC
>NZ_JANSIC010000082.1:0-4259 GCF_047461955.1 Synechococcus sp. R55.7 | reverse complement strand
GGATCCGCAAACGTTGCAAAACCTGTTGCGGGCTGCCTACCAACAGCTTTTGGAACGCCAGCCCTACCAGCACGAGAAAACAGGAGAGCTGGAGAAAATCGAGCAGGACTTCTTGCGGGGGCGGATCGGGATTAAGCGCTTGGTTCGCCAGATTGGGGGATCCCGGCTCTACCGGCAACTCTTTTTCAGTGCCGGCTGCAACACCCGCTGTGTAGAGCAGGGCTTCAAGCACTTTTTGGGACGGGCCCCGGCCAGCAAGGAGGAGGTGGCCGCCTACCACGACATTTTGGTGCACCAGGGCTTGCAGGCCATGGTCAATGCCTTTATCGACTCGGAGGAGTACCGCCACCAGTTCGGCAACGACCATCTGCCCCACCCCCGCCAACGGCTGAGCGGCCACCCACCTTTGGCCTACTTGCTGACAAACCAAATGCACCGGCGCCATGAGCTGGGGATGCAGGGATCCCCGCTTTTGCACAGTTTGGCGGCGATGGAAGTGGGGATCCCTTAGGCAGTGGGGCCGGGGAGGAAGTCGAGGGTATAGGCTTGGCGAACCTCCAGACCCGCTGCGCCGATCCCCAGGGCCACCATCTCCTGAAAGTAGGTTTGCCAGCGCTGGTGGGTCATGGCGCCGATCCCCAGCGTGGCGGCATCTCCACTGGTGAGAAGGCCGTAGTCTTTTAGGGCTTGGTGGGCGTAGGCCAGGAGGGCCTCGCTCATGTTGGGGTTGTCTTGGCGGATGAGGCGATTGCCGGGGCGGGGATCCTCTAGGTAGCTCTGCCAGCCCTGGATGGAGGCAGCTACAAATTTTCGTACCTGCTCCGGGTGCTGTTCGGCAAAGGGGCGGGTGGTCTCCAGGGTGGTGGCGTAGGGGGAATAGCCGTAGTCGGCCAGCAGAAAAACGACGGGATCAAAGCCCCCCTCCTGGCGCACGCGGAAGGGCTCGGAGGTCACATAGCCCTGCTGGGCAGAAGACTTGTCCAGCAAGAAGGGCGTGAGGCTGAGGTTGTAGGGGCGCTTCTGCTCGTCGGTAAAGCCAAATTTGGCCCGCAAAAAAGGCCAGTAGGTGAGGTTGGCCCCCGGTGACACCCAGATGGGCTTGCCCCGCAGGTCTTCCAGGCGCTCGATGCCCACCCCTGGATGGGCCAAGAGACACTGGGGATCCTTCTGGAAAAAGGCGGCCACGGTGAGAACAGGGATCCCAGCTTGCAGAGCCGCCAGAGCGTCGGGGCTGCCGCCGAGCACAAAATCTGCCGCTCCCCCGGCTAGCAGTTGCAGCACGTTAACCGCCGTTCCCCCCATGCGGATTTCCACCTGCAGACCGTAGTCGGCGTAGATGCCGGTGGCCAGGGCTTGGTAAAAGCCGCCGTGTTCGGCCTGGGCGTACCAGTTGGTGACCAGTCGCAAGGGCCGGGATCTGGCCGAAGAGGGGCGGGAGCCCGCTCCTACTGCTAGCAGAGCAGCTCCACTGGCCAAAAAACGCCGCCGCGGCCAAGGCTCTGGAGTTACACCGGACATAGGCAGGGATCCTCAGGCGGCCACGCTTTCAGTATCTCGCAAGTAGACCAGTTTTTCCTCAGGCTGGCCACCCCTTGGAAGAGGAGCTGTTGGGAGGCGTCTTCGATTTATATTTGCAAAGCAAGCGGGATCCCCTTCTTACAAGGGGCAAGATCGACATTCCAAGGGGTAGGGCATGGGCAAGGTGTATCTAGTGGGGGCAGGGCTGGGCGGGCGGGCGGGCCTGACGCAGGGAGCACTGGAGATCCTACGGCAGGCTGAGGCTATCTGGATCGACGAGCTGGTGGATGAGCGCTTGTTGGCAGAGTTGCCGCCGCAGGCGCAGGTGTGGCGACGCTCTGGGCCAGGAAGCCTCCAGGAGGGCATCCACTGGCTCATCCAGCGCTGCCGAGAAGGCAAACAGGTGGTTCACCTCAAGTCAGGGGATCCCTTGATCTTTGGCCGCGCTCGCGAGGAGATCCAAGCCCTTAGGGAGGCGGGCTGTCCCTTTGAGATTTGGCCGGGGTTGTCGTCGGCCCTGGCTGGCCCCCTCTGGGCAGGGATCCCCCTGACCGATAAGCACTTAAGCCGCGTTTTTGCCGTGCTGACTGCCCACGATCTAGAGGCCTTGCCCTGGGGCGCCCTGGCCCAGTTGGATACTTTGGTGATTTTGATGGGATCCCGGCAGCGACAGCACATTGGCGCACGGCTGGTGGAGTCTGGGATCCCGGCAGACCGACCGGTGGCTGTGATCTGGGGAGCGGGGCAAGCAGAGCAGCAGGTGTGGGTGGGCACCTTGGCCGAGCTGCAGCAGGGGGAGAGTCAGGCAAAGTTGCCGGGCCTACTGGTGGTTGGGGAGGTGGTGCGGCTGCGGCAGGACTTTTTGCCGGGGATCCCACCCTTGCCGCCACCGGCTCCTTTGGCAGGCAAGACGGTGCTGGTTACCCGTTCTGAGGGGCAATCGCCAGCTTTTTGTGAGTTGCTGCAGGCCCAGGGGGCGCGGGTGCTGGAAATGCCCACCCTGGTGATCCAGCCGCCCACGAGCTGGGATCCCTTGGATACAGCCATTGCCCGCCTGGGCCAATTCAACTGGCTGTTGCTGACTTCGGCCAACGGGGTGCAGGCTTTCTTTGAGCGGTTGCAGCGGCAGGGGCGAGATAGCCGAGCACTCCACTCCCTGCAAGTGGCGGTGGTGGGATCCAAAACCGCTTCCGTGCTGGCCCAGTACGGCATTCGCCCGGATCTGATGCCCTCCGAGTTTGTGGCCGAAGCCCTGCTACCCATTTGGCCGCAGCCAGTGCAGGGGCAGCGCATCCTCTTTCCCCGCGTTGAGTCAGGAGGGCGGGAGGAGCTGGTACAGGGGTTGCGGCAGCGAGGAGCAGAGGTGGTGGAGGTGGCCGCCTATCAGTCCGCCTGTCCAGCAGCAGCGGATCCCCAGGTCCTGGAAGCTCTTAAAGCCCACCAGGTGGACATCCTCACCTTTGCCAGCTCCAAGACAGTACAGCATTTTGCCCACTTGATCCAGCAGGCAGGGCTAGGCCCTGAGATCTGGGATCCACCCGTGCAGATTGCCGCCATTGGCCCCAAGACGGCCGCAACCTGCAAGGCTGCATTTGGTCGAGTGGACATCGCAGCCCAGGAGTATACTTTGGAAGGATTGGTGGAAGCCCTCATCCAAGCGACCAACCGTTCTACCTAGCCTTTTCAGGCCGTTCGCGGTAGCGGTGCAGAGTACCCAGGTGCTCCTCATAGTGAGCCCCCATCAGCCAAACGGAACTCTCCTGGCCCGGTATCCCAATAGATACACCCAGACACCATGTGGCAGACGGCCAAGCTCTACGAAGACATTCTTTACGAAAAAACGGATGGCATTGCCAAGATCACCATCAACCGTCCCCACAAGCGCAACGCCTTCCGCCCCAAGACCATTGCCGAGCTGATTGATGCGTTTGCCGATGTGCGAGAGGATCCCAGGATTGGAGTAGTGCTCTTAACAGGCGCCGGGCCCCATACCGATGGGAAGTATGCCTTCTGCGCCGGCGGGGATCAAAGCGTACGGGGCGAGGCCGGTTACCTGGATGAGGCCGGGATCCCTCGTCTCAATGTGCTGGATCTGCAGCGCATCATCCGCTCTTTGCCCAAGGTGGTGATTGCCCTAGTGGCAGGCTACGCCATTGGGGGTGGCCATGTTTTGCATCTCATCTGCGACCTGACCATTGCCGCCGATAATGCCATCTTTGGGCAAACCGGCCCTAGGGTGGGCAGCTTCGATGGGGGCTTTGGGGCCGCCTACCTGGCGCGAGTGGTGGGGCAAAAAAAAGCCCGCGAGATTTGGTTCCTCTGCCGCCAATACACCGCAGCCCAAGCCCTAGAGATGGGTCTGGTCAATGCCGTGGTGCCAGTGGAAGAGCTAGAAGCTGAAGGGATCCGCTGGGCGCAAGAAATTCTCCAGCACAGCCCCTTAGCCATCCGCTGCCTCAAAGCCGCCTTCAACGCCGACTGCGATGGGCAGGTGGGGCTGCAGGAGCTGGCCGGAGATGCGACGTTGCTGTTCTACATGACCGAAGAAGCTGCTGAGGGCAAACGCGCCTTTTTGGAAAAGCGCCCACCTAACTTTCGCCAGTTTCCCTGGCTGCCATAGTTTGTTTGTTTTCATTAAATTCCACTTCCCCGAAGGGAAGCGACCTGTAGGGCTGGGCTTTACCTCAAACTCAAGCAGCAGCACCACCTGACGGAAATACCGCTGTCGATATTCCGCCAGG
>NZ_JANSIC010000081.1:7194-10846 GCF_047461955.1 Synechococcus sp. R55.7 | reverse complement strand
CACAAAACCTCTGGATTCAATTTTCTTGCTCCGCACCGCCAACGCGATGGAAATCATCATCCCAGAATCATCCCAGATGATGAGAATGCTACTGAAGGGAGGTCAGAGCAAAGTGCTGTGCCTACGGCAAAGGAACCGCACCGCTGTTGCGAATGAAGCGGATACCTACGCGGAGTATGTTTGCTCTGGCCCCTTTCCTCTACCGGAAGTGCTGCGGCAAGCCTAGGCTGGGACAAAGCCTGTGGGTAAACTAAAGGTTAGGCTGGGTAGCCTATCGCCTGGCGGACTGTGTGCTCCTTAACTCGGTGTTCGCGGCACCTTTTTCTCCCTCAACTCCAACATACCTACGAGCGAGTCCATGAGCGAGACCCCCACTTCCCCAGCAGAAGCGTTCGCGGCACCAGAGCCGGTCATTGCCATCACCGGCCTGACCAAAACCTATCGCACAGGATTTTGGCTGAACAAGGTGGTCAGCCCCCTCAAAGATTTTTCTCTGACTGTGGCCCGCGGAGAAACCTTTGGGCTGCTGGGGCCCAACGGGGCCGGGAAAACCACCACCATCAAATGCCTACTGGGCATTGTGGAGCCCACCCGCGGCAGCGGCACTTTGCTGGGCAAACCCCTGGGGGATCGCTCCATCAAGCAACAGGTGGGATATTTGCCGGAGAACCCCTATTTTTACGATTACTTGACGGCATGGGAGTTTCTCCAGTTTGCCGGCAAGGTGTTTGGTCTGCCCAATAGCCTGTTGAAGGAGCGGATCCCGCAACTGCTGGAGCTGGTGGGGCTTTCTATAGATACGGCCCGCAAAAAACAACTGCGCACCTACTCCAAGGGCATGCTGCAGCGCACTGGCATGGCCCAAGCGCTGATCAACGACCCAGAGCTGGTGTTTCTGGATGAGCCGATGTCGGGACTGGATCCCATGGGCCGCTATCAAATGCGCGAGATCATTCTGTCCCTCAAGCAGCAGGGCAAAACGGTGTTTTTCAACAGCCATATCCTGGCGGATGTGGAAGTTATCTGCAACCGAGTCGGCCTGATCATCGGCGGCAAATTGGTGCATCAGGGAACTTTGGATGACTTGCTGGGAGAGAGCAAAAGCTATCGGGTACAGGGGCACGGTGGCGCCGTCGAACAGTTCCGCGACCGCCTAGAGCACTTCTCGATTCAGGGATCCCATTGGTCGGGGGAATGGAGTGGATCCCTACCGGAGTTGCTGAGCCTTTTGAACCAAGCGGGGGCACTGGTCACCGACTTGCATTGGCAACGGCAATCCCTAGAAGAATTCTTTGTGGAGCAAGTGCGGGCCATTGAAGGGGATCATCCGGTCTCTGCCTAGGCTGGCCGTTCGCACTGGTGCTATGGAGAACCCCGAGAGCAGGACGGAGTTCTGCCCTGAGTATTTCCCAGTAGGGGACTCTGTGCTCCGCACCGCTAATCGGCGGCAATAACAGCCCGGTAGTAGCCTTCCAACTGTTGGGTGGCTGCCGACCAGCTCCAACGTTCTGCCTCTTGGCGGGCTTGCTGTCGGAAGAGCTGTCGCTGCCCGACGCTGCTCAGGAGTTGCTGGGTAACCTGGACAAAGTCGCTATCCGAATTGGGATCGAACAGAAAGCCATTGCGCCCACTGTCCACCACATCGGTAATGCCGCCGCAGCGGGGGGCGATCACCGGACAACCGGCAGCCATGGCTTCCAACAGAACCAGCCCCAAGGTCTCGGTGCGGGAGGGGAACACGAACAAATCCGCCGAAGCAAAGGCCGCTGCCAGAGACTCCCCCTGCAGATAGCCCGTAAACACCACATCGTAGCCGGCAAAATGTTGCTCCAGGGATCCCCGCTCTGGCCCATCCCCCACAATAGCCAAGCGGGCTTGGGGGATCTGCTCCAACAAGACCCGGATCCGCCCCACTTCCTTCTCAGCCGAAAGCCGTCCCACGTAGAGCAAGAGAGGCCGTTCCGGTTGCCCCGCCGTGAGCCGAGCCCGCATTTCTGAACTGGCCGCCTGGGGATGAAACAACTCCGTATCCACTCCCCGCTGCCACAGTTGCACCCGCTCAATGCCGTGGGCGCTCAGCTCCTGCATCATGGCCGTCGAGGTGCAAAGATTGACCCGCGCCAAATTGTGCCCCAGCTTCAGGAGATTCCACAAAACCCCCTCCAGAAAGCCCAGCCCATAATGCTGCAGATACTTCGGCAGATGGGTATGGTAGGAGGCCACCAGTGGGATCCCCATCGTCTGGCTGTAGTAGAGGCCCCCCAATCCCAAAACCGCCGGGTTCACCACGTGGATCACATCCGGTCGGAAACGGCTGAGCAACTTGCCGATGGCCGGGCCGGGGGCAGCCAGCTTCAACTCTGGATACAGAGGCAGCGGCATCCCCGGGATCCCGTAGACCCGTGCCCGTGCAAACCGCCGGGGGGCTCCCCGGGGCGCGACGATGAGCACCGAGTTGCCTCGAGCGGTTAGGTGACGCACCGTGTGGCAGAGGCGGGTAACGATGCCATCCACCTTGGGCAGAAACGTCTCCGTAAATAGGGCTATGCGCATCAGGGATCCCAAGCCTACTGTTATTGCTCCGCAACGCTGCTGCGACCGCGCTACTCGGACGGAGCCCTTAAAGACTCTAGAATGAGTGTTGCACAAAACGACAACGCCGCTACGACTTCCGTCAGCAGACTTGAGTACCTCACTCCACCGGAAAAGAATGGGGCGTTGGCTCAGGTTCGGTTAAAGTCTGCACCTGGCCTTGGCCAAGCGTATCTGCGGCGGTTTTGCTGATCAACAGTAAGGTCGCCGCCAGGGCCAGCCCAATAATATCCCGCCACATGCTCCACTCCTCAACTCCTCACTCCTCTTGCCCATTACTGTAGCGGCGGTTTTCTCGACTGGGCAGGGATAGAGGACGGATTTTTACATAACACGAACCACTGCCAAAATTGCGGCTTTGCCCCCTGCCGGCTAGTCCCGGAACGTCAGCTGCAAGCTGGTTATCAGCAGCACCAAAGAAGATACCGCCATCACCCCTCCCCAAAACCAGTAGGGCAAGAACAAGTTTTGGGCAATCTGGCTGGAATCGGAGTGGATCACCTGCCCATTGATCACGGCAGAGGCCGTAAATAAGTAGTCAAGCTGGTGGTAGGTGCTCACACAGGCCTGCACCCCCAAAAACTGTGCGGCAAAGCCCCGCAACCAAGGGGAAGCCCAGCGAGCTACCGCCAGGATCCCCAAACCCATACCCAAGAGGAACAGGAGGCCAAAGGGAGAGCGAACCCAGAGCAGCGTCGATAGCAACAGCAGGGATCCCAAAGCCAACAACCCCAACTGGGCCGTACCTTGACGACGAGAAGCCAGGATAAAAACCGCCCCGGCCATTGGGGGCCCCATTGGCCCACCGGCGGCCACCAAAGCTCGACCCACCGGCCCCAAAAACAAGTGCCCACTGTGAAAGGCCAGCCCCGAGCCGTCGGGATAGATCTCCAGACGATGAAACTCCCCCCCCAACAGCACTGCCATCAGACCATGGCCCATCTCATGAAACCAGGTGGCCAGAATCGTAAAGGGGTAGAGGATATAGTTGCCCCAGGGGAGCTGCCAGAGCAAGACCGTCAGACCTGCAGCAGCCACCAACCAAACCAAGCTGTGCCGG
>NZ_JANSIC010000081.1:4688-7094 GCF_047461955.1 Synechococcus sp. R55.7 | reverse complement strand
TGGCTTTACCGCAGCATCAGCCGCGGGGCTGCTCTGGCGGTGGGGGGATACGAGCGGCTGCGGAAATTGCCCCTACAAGGGATCCAGATTCATCCCCAGGAGCGGGTGTTGGATCTCTGCTGTGGCCCAGCTGAAGTAACCCCACTGTTGGCGGAGCTGAGCCAGCAGGTGGTGGGCCTGGATGCTTCCCCCAAAGCTCTAGCGGCAGCCCGCAAACGCCTTCCCCAGGTGGAGTTTGTGGAGGCCTTTGCCCAAGATATGCCCTTTCCCAATGCCAGCTTTGATTGGGTGCATACCAGCTTGGCTCTGCACGAATTGTCCTTCGCAGATTTGGAGCAGGTGCTGCGGGAAGTGTGGCGGGTGCTCAAGCCGGGGGGAGGACTCTTGATCCTGGATCTGCATGCGCCTCGGCAACCCCTGATCTGGCCTGGTCTGGCCCTCTTTCTGGCCCTTTTTGAAACCGAGACCGCCTGGGAGCTACTCAAGCTGGACTTGCCCGAGCATTTGCAGCAGCAGGGTTGGCAATCCATCCGGCAGACCCTCCACGCTGGGGGAGCTCTGCAGGTTATCCAGGCGCGAAAGCCTGCCGCCTGAGCTGCACCCCTGAGAGCGGCAGTCAGCCCTGGTGCCAAAAGGGAGTGCCGAGGACAGGCGTACTGGGCTGAGCTGTTTCCTGAGGGATCATGGCCCCGGCCAGGTAGGCTCGGCGGCCTGAACGCACCGCTTCTGCAAAGGCCTCAGCCATGACCACCGGATCCCGGGCCAAGGCCACCGCCGTGTTTAGCAGCACCCCGTCGAAGCCCCACTCCATCACCTGGCAGGCATGGGAGGGCAGGCCCAAGCCGGCATCCACGATCAGCGGCGCCTCGATCCGCTCCCGCAGCAGGCGCAAGTTGTAGGGGTTGAGAGGGCCTTTCCCGGTGCCGATGGGGGCCGCCCAGGGCATCACCACCTCACAGCCAGCATCCAAAAGCCGCTGGCAGAGCACCAGGTCGTCGGTGCTATAGGGCAGCACCTTAAAGCCGCGCCGGACCAGCTCAGCAGCAGCAGTGGGCAGTTGCACGGGATCCGGCTGCAGCGTGTAGTCATCCCCAATCAACTCCAGCTTGATCCAGTCGGTGCCGAACACCTCCCGCGCCATCTCCGCCGTTGTGATCACCTCCTGCACGCTGTGGCAGCCGGCGGTGTTGGGCAGAACTGGGATCCCCATCTTCTGCAACAGGGCCCAAAACCTCTGCGAAGTTTCTGGCCCCAGTGCCCCTTGACGCCGCAGAGAAACCGTCAACAAACAGGGCTGCGCGCGAGCCACCGCCTGCTCCAAAATGGCTGGCGAAGGGTAGCGAGCCGTACCCAACATCAGACGGCTGGGCAATGGTTGGCCATAGAGCACCAAGGGATCCTCATTGGCCCAAGTGGAGGGGGAAAGCTGGAGAAGGGTGGACATTGTCGGGGCAAAGTCAGGACAGAGCAGGAAGCAAGGGGGGCACTAGCCGCCAGCAACCGGAGTGACGATCTCCACCTGGTCGCCTTCTTGCAGACGGGTTTGCTCGTGCTGCGCACGTGGCACAAACTTCAGATTAACCGCTACCGCGAAAGGGCCGCTGGCCCCCACCTGAGCCACTGCTTCGGACAAAGTGGTGCCTTCCGGCAAATCGTAAGGCTTCTGGTTGATCAAGACACGCATGGCGACAGGGACTCACCGGAAAGAGGGGCAGCCTGCACCTGAAAGGGGATCCCAAGCTGCTGGGCCAAGCGACAACTACCCTGGTGGAGATACTCCAAGACAGCATCGTGGATGGCCGGGGAGATCAGAAAGCCATGGCGATAGAGGCCGTTGATCTGCAACAGGCGAGGTGAGCGCTCCACCACGGCTGGCAGGTTATCCGCCAAGGTGGGACGACATTGGCTGCCCAATTCCAGGATACGCGCTTCGGCAAAGGCAGGATGTACGGCGTAGGCGGCGCTGAGCAACTCCAAAGCCGAGCGAACGCTCACCGGCGAGCGATCCTCAGATTCGATCTCGGTGGCTCCCACTACGAACAGGTGTCCCGGCTTGGGAGCGATGTAGATCGGATAGCGAGGATGCAACAGCCGGGTTGGACGCCGCAAAGAGACTTCCGGGGCATACAGGCGCACCACCTCACCCCGAACTCCGCGCAGCAGTTTTTGCCCGCCCCATTCTTTTTGGGATCCCAGGCCGCGGCAATCCAAAACCCACCCACCGGTTTGCTGCTGCCAAGCTTGGGCCTGCTCCAGATCCCAAGGGCAACCCCACTCCACTTCCACCTCGTGCTGCCGCAACTTGGCCAGTAAAGCTGCCAACAGTTGGCGGTTGTCCAGTTGGCCCTCTTGGGGAAGATACAGGCCCTGCGCAAATCGCCCGGCTACCGATGGCTCCAGCTCGGC
>NZ_JANSIC010000081.1:0-4588 GCF_047461955.1 Synechococcus sp. R55.7 | reverse complement strand
GGATGCCCAACCTCGACAAGGCTGGCGGCCAACAGACGCCCCATCAGCCCAGCCCCGAGGACAAGGATGGGATCCCGCTGCGCTGCCCAAGGCAAAGTGATCCCTACTGCTGACGCAGCAGCGGATGGGCCCGTCAGGCTGGCTGCCGGATTTGTCAGAGAAGAGGAGGGTGGAAGGGTTAAAGTGCCCCGCACCACTGGCACGATGGATTCCATACTGGATCCCATGATAGGCTTTCCAGCTCGGCGATGAATCTGCTCCCACCTGTGCCTGCATTTGTTGATGGAGTGCTGGGCCAAGCTTCGCTGGAACGCCTTTTCACTTGGAGCTTTTTGTTTGATCTCGCTGTTGGTCTCCGGGATCCGTCTGGGGGTGCCGGTGTTGCTGGCGGTGTTGGGGGAGGTGATCACGCAGTGTTCTGGCATTCTCAATTAAACCGGAATGAAACATTTCCCTCTAGCCCCCTTCTCCCTCTGAGAGAAGGAATGGGGGTGAGGGCAGTGGCGCGGAGCGTTTAGGGGGTGTCTCAATCTAGTTTGAAATGACTATAGTTCCCCTCTCCCTTGGTGGAAGAGGGGCTGGGGGCGAGGGGGGATCCCTTGGGCTGAGAAGCGCCAAGGGTGGAAGTCCGTCAGGCAGTGTAGTAGGCAGTGCCTTTATTGACGAAGTCCAGTGTGTAGGCAGCCCGGTAGTTGATGGTTGGCTCAAATACGCCGGCCACCGTCATGCTGTCGAAGAAGTCTTGCCAGCGTTTGTCGGTCATGGCGCCAATGCCTTTTTCCAACGCATCGCCGGACAAGATGATGCCGTACTCCTGCAATTTCTCGAAGCTGTAGGCCAACTGGGCATCGGTCATCTCCGGGTTGTCCTGCTTGATCAAGCGATAGGCCGGACGGGGATCCTCCAAGAAGCTGTACCAGCCTTTGATAGAGGCATCCACGAATCGCTCCACCAAGTCGGGCTTGGTTTCCACCAGTTGGCGACGGGTTTCGATGGTGGTGGCGTAGGGTTTGTAGCCCAAATCCGCCAGGAGGAAGACCACCGGCTCAAATCCCCCTTCCCGTTGGATGGCAAAAGGCTCGGATGTCAAATAGCCTTGCTGAGCTGAGCTGGGATCCGCCAAAAAGGGGCCGGGGTTGAAGTTGTAGGGACGAACCTGATCGTCGGTGAAGCCAAAGCGGGCCTTTAGGTAGGGCCAGTAGGTGGCAAGCCCCCCTTTCGAGACGAAAATGGGCCGGCCCTTGAGCTCTTCAAAGCGCTGGGTGCCAGGGTGGGCCATGATGATCTGCGGGTCTTTCTGGAAAATGGCTGCCACACACACCAAAGGGATCCCTTCTCGCACAGCATTGATCACCCCTGTGCTTCCTCCCATGGCAAACTCGGCAGCTCCACCGGCCAAAACTTGGGTGATGTTGATGCCGGGGCCACCCATCTTGATGGTTACATCCAGGCCATGCTCGCGGTAGATGCCGGTCGCCACCGCCTGATAGAAGCCGCCATGTTCCGCCTGAGCATACCAGTTGGTAGCATAGGAAACGCGATCCAGGCCGGATCCCTGAGCCACGATCAGGGTGGGAGAGGGTTTGCGCTGAGCTTGGGCGCCCCCTGCCGCCAGCAGACCGCCCCCAAGGGCTGCGGCTCCCACTTTGAGAAGCTGACGGCGGCTCAGAGCCTTGGTGTTCGAGTCAGAGGGTTGAGACGAAGCCATAATCCATTCTCCCTAAGCTAATCCTTGCAAGGTGTGAGGGGGCCAAAGATGCAGGTACAGCCTATTGAGGGGCTACGGATACGGTTGTAAACCTACTTGTTCTAAACCTCATCGGAGTCAAGCCTCAGAAACACGATGTTTTGTATCCCTTAAGTTTTGTATCCCTTAATTTGTGAACAGGCTGTAACTTGCGACACCCCATTAAGCCAGAAACCCTTGGGCAGAGCGGTATCTCCGGCTACCGGCACTTGCAGACGAGAGCCGTTGGCGTTCGGTTCCATCGGCGGGAGGCCAAGCTGCCCTGGGGCCAGCACCTCAGTTCGCAAATGGCAAGAGGAACAAAACCCGAAACCAGCCTTGCCCTGGTCTATCCCAAACCTGTAGCCACCGAACATGACCGGCGCTCGAAGTAACCTGCAGATCTCATTCTGCCGCAATCTTGCTGGGTCAAAGAGCCCCACCCCTTGAGCATTTGCCGGAGCTGTTGGCAATTTATCCCCGGTCGGGATGGAGTTGCGGCCAATTGGAGAGCTTGCTTTCTGCTAAGGCAACCCGCTATGCTACCGCCCAGATTGAGGCATTCTCCCGTGGCAAGTCAGCAGCTTCGTGTCTATGTCCCCCCTCACCCGCTCATTAAGCACTGGCTAACCGTGGCTCGGGATGCGGAGACGCCCATGCCCCTGTTTCGCACGGCCATGTCGGAGCTGGGCCGCTGGCTAACCTATGAGGCGATGCGGGAGTGGATCCCCACCCAAACCGTTCAGGTGCAAACCCCTTTGGAACCCGTTGCCGCAGAGGTCATCGCGCCGGATACCCTGCTGGGCATTGTGCCTGTATTGCGGGCTGGCTTGGCGATGCTGGAAGGCTGTCAGGCCCTTTTGCCCCAGGCGCGGATCTTTCACATTGGCATGGTGCGGGATGAGGAAACGCTGCAGGCCAGTTGCTACCTCAATCGCCTTCCAGAGCGGATCCCTGAACAGATGCGCATTCTCATTCCCGAGCCGATGTTGGCCACCGGGGGCACGCTGCTCTGGGTTTTGGATGAGCTAAAAAAACGGGGGGCGGATCCCAGCTTGGTTAGAATTGTCAGCGCATTGGCAGCGCCCCCAGGGTTACAGCGGTTGGGATCCCACTACCCGATGGTGCAAATCTTCTGCGCCATGATTGACGAGCGGCTGAACGATCGAGGGTTCATTTTGCCCGGGCTGGGGGATGCAGGGGATCGCGCCTTCGGCACAGAGAACTAGCCACTGACCCACTCAATCTGTCTGTCTTCTCTGCTGCTGGTTTTTGAGCCAAGATCTTCGGCGACACACGCATTCTGTAGTGCTCAATCGAGCTTTTACCACTTCTGGCGCACGGATTGCCCATTCACCCAGATGCTTTGAGGGAGAGCATTTGAGGCTAATCCCCCTCAGGTTGGTCAAGCTATTGGATCATAGGTACTGTAGGACGCTTCAGCCGGTCGTGCTGCTTGAAATTTTGACGGGGCCAGCGCCTTTCCCTTTCCTGCACCTATGCGACTTGTCCTTACCAGTTTAGATGGCAGCTTGCTGGATCTAGAGTTCAACAGCTATGGTGCTGCCCGACAAGCCTTGGCTGCCCTAGAGCGCCGCTCCATTCCCTTGGTGCTCTACAGCCTGCGCACCCGCGCTCAACTGGAACATGTGCGGCGGCAGTTGCGCCTGGAGCATCCGTTCATCTGTGAGGATGGCTCTGCCGTTTACGTTCCCGAGCATTACTTCCCGGCGGGCATCCTAGACGAGCAGTGGCAACACCGACCGCCCTACTACGTGTATGCTTTGGGTCTGCCCTATTCTCGCCTGCGCAGCATCCTGCAACAGGTGCGTCAAGAGTCCCACTTGGATTTGATCGGGTTTGGGGATTGGACTGCCTCTGAGCTGGCCGCTGCCACTGGGATCCCTTTGGAAGAGGCAGAGCGGGCGCAGCAGCGAGAGTACAGTGAGATTTTCAGCTATTCCGGGGATCCCGAAACCCTACGGGAAGCTTTTGCCCAGCAAGAAGCCAACCTCACCCAACATCTGCTGCGGGTGCGTCAGCTCCACTTCTCCAGCCTGCCGCAATGGTATCTGACCGGATGGATGCAGCCAACGATGGCCGCAGAACCCAATTGGTTACCGGGGGAACAGGCGGTGCGGCGGCTGCTGGATTGCTATCAACGGCATTTGGGCCCTATCAAGGCTTTGGGCATTGGTTGTTCCCCGCCAGATGTGGCCTTTTTGCGGTGGACGGAACAAAAAGTGGTGCTTCCCAGCCCCATTGCGGATAGCCTCTGGAGTGAGGCCCTGCCTCAATGGCAATTGGCTCAGCTCCCCGGCCCAGAGGGGTGGAATGAAGTGGTGTTGATGTGGTTGGAGGAAACAGATCATGGTGATGAATAGGCAGCAGATTGGTCGTCAGGCTGTACCCTTAGGCCTGAAAACGGTGGGGTGCCTGCTGAGCTTGGCGGTGGCCATGCCTGCCCACGCGCAACCGCCCATGACCCTACTGACAGGGGAGCCGACGGTCGCCCAACTGAAGGAAGACGGAGCTCGCTATCTGCAGATGGGCTTCCATACCTTGGCCATCAACGCCTACCGGAGCGCAATTGAACTGGAAGAAAAAACCTTGGTGCTGCCCAGCGAACGGGATCCCGATGTGCCTTTCAACCTCGGCTTGATCTACGCCCGTCAGGGCAAGCTGGCGGAGGCGCGCGCTGCCTTTCAACGCTCGGTAGAGGTGGATCCCAGTAGCTTTAAGGCCCGCTATCAACTGGCTTTGGTGGATCTCAAGCTGGGGAACCTGGCCGCAGCCAAAGAGCAGCTCACCCTTTTGGCCCATGCCGCCAGCAACCATCCGGAAACCCACAGCCATATTCAA
>NZ_JANSIC010000080.1:0-10874 GCF_047461955.1 Synechococcus sp. R55.7 | reverse complement strand
AAATCTGGAAAGTAACTTCGTTGCCCTTGATGTTGGTGATGGTGGCCTTCAGTTTTTGACCAATCTGGAAGCAGGCTTGGCGGGCCCGCTGTTGGGTCTAGTCTTGTGGGTATTGGTTGTTTTGCTGTGGTCTGTCCTGCTGGGGCTCGTTTGCCGCGCCTTGGGGAACGGCGTCCCTGCGACCAGAGTGGCTGTTGGGCTGGGATCCCTGGTGTGGCGGAGTCTCGCCAGCAGGCATCCCCCCATTCCCGTAGTAGCGGGCCATGCCTAGCCCAGGATCTGCAGCACCTCTGCCGGCCTGTCCTGTAGGGCTACATCTTCAGAGACTACCGCAAGTGGAACATTCATACTGAACAGTATCTGCGCGACCTTTGCTTCGAGACTGTTGAAGAATCTAATCACATCAAAATTCGGTTTTATGGAGATCCGCGCTATCAAATCGTTATGGCTAAAACTCCTGGCGACTGGAGGGCTGGCCGCAATATTTCAAGGACTCCGTCCCGCTAACGCGATCGGGATATTCGCAACCTCATTTTTGGCCTTTGAGATCCTGAAACGAATAAAGTTTAGTTGCAAACCTATCGCGCCAGCGGGACGGAGTCCTTACTTTCTCAGGGGGCACGCAGCTGAGAAAAGTTGAACCGAGTCCTGATAGGCTGAAGAAAAGTTGGGATCCCTGCCATGTTCTACCTGCCGGTCTCGCTGCTGTTGTTTTTCATGCTGGTGTTGCTGCTGCCTTTCCTCTGGCTGGGGCTGGCAGTGGATGTGGTGGCGCTGGCGGTGGGAAAGCTGGGGTTCTCGCGGGAGGGAGCGCTGTTACTGCTGCTGGCCATCCTGGTGGGCAGCTCGGTCAATATTCCCCTCTATCGGGTGAAATGCGAGGTGACGCTGGTAGAAGACCTAGCTAGCTTGTGGATGCGGCAGTTCTGGGGGATCCCTTTGACCAAGCTTTCCCAGGAGACGGTGATTGCCTTAAACGTGGGCGGGGGGCTGATCCCGGTGCTCTTGGCCCTATACCAATTTGGGCGGGCCGATAGCGTGCTGATCCTGGCGGTAACGGCGCTGGTAACCTTGGTCAGCTACTATGCTTCCCACGTGGTGCCCGGGATCGGCATTCAGATGAACCCCTTGATTGCCCCGGCTACGGCAGCCTTAGCCGCTCTGTTTTGGGCAGGGGACCAGGCGCCAGCGGTGGCCTTTGCCGGCGGGGTTTTGGGTACCCTTATCGGGGCGGATCTCCTGCACTTGCCGGAGGTGTTGCGGCGCAATTGCTCAGGCATTCTCAGCATTGGCGGGGCCGGGGTTTTCGATGGTATTGCCCTCTGTGGCTTGTTTGCCCTGCTGCTGAGCTAAACCAGCAAATAGGTAAGGGAAAGGGTGATGGATTGGGCGGGATCCAGCCAACGCAAGTCGGGATCCCCTTCGGAGGCACGCTGAGTCAACTCCTCGAGGAGCGTTTGCGTCCATTCCAGCGGCCCATTGAGCAACATCGGCGAACGGGCTACCCCCAGTTTGCGGGCCATAGCCTTGAGGGCTTCCAAGCTGGCGGACAGGGGGCGGGTGCTGGCCACAAACAACAGCTCCGTCAGCCCTTGGGCATGACAGGTGAGCAAGTCAGAGCTCACAGCAGAGCGCAGCTCGCCATCGACCTCCGGCAAGGGTGGCAAAGTTAAACTGCTCTTGGCTTCCAAGCGAAGAGGTGTGGTGAAGTTGTCCTGAGGCAGGGGGGCCAGCAGGTGCAGTTGTCCGGTCGGGTCGATCAGCAACAGGTAGCCGAACAGATGCTGATCGCTGTTGTTGCGAAGGGTGAGATGCAAGGGATCCCCCCGCATAAACCGTTGCATACCCACCTCAGCAGGAGCGGAAGTTGCGGACTGGACAAGGCGTGCCGCCAACGGGGGAGCTTCGGTCCCGCTGGCGCGATTGGCAGCTCTACCTTTGACAGCCAACTCCGCCACCACCGCCAAGGAAGAGGAAACCGCATTGAGGGTGGTGCGCAAACGTTTGGCAGCCAGCAGATGGGCAAGACGGGGAGCTAACCGCTGGACGGCCATTGCTGCAGCCTCTCCTGCTGGGCCACAGGAATTCAGGAGCAATTCTCGCCCCGGCCAGAACAGGCTGTAGCTGTTCACTTCCAGGGGTTTGAGCAGGGTATCCGACCGTTCGCGCCAGCGGGACGGAGTCCTAAAAGCAGTGGCCATTTCCGGGGTGATGCGGCCCAACAAACAGTCCACCTGTCGCTCGCGGGGGTTGGCCGTTTCCATCCAGCTGTAGCCGGCAATGGCATTGGTCAGATCCACCTTTTCAATGCGGCCCAGGTTCTCCTCTAGGCCAACCAAAAGCTTGAGCGTGCTGGAGAGGCCGCGCAGCTGCTCCCGCAAAGGTGTGCCCACAGGGGGAAGCTGCCCTTCCGGACTGGCCATCTGAACCTGAGCCAACAGCCCACTGCGAGAACGCATGAGCAGCGGCGTCGGCGAAGAGGCGGAAGGATCGGCGGGAATGGGAACCAAAAGAGTACCCGGCTGCAAACCACACAGGGCCGCCGATGGGATCCCGCCTAACCACACCTGAGCCCGATTTCCCTTCACTTCTTGAACTACCCCGCTGACCCCTGCCGGTGTGGGCATGAGAAAATAGGGATGGATGTGTCGAGCAGTGTCTTTGCCTTCCAAGGTGGGGCGTTGGCAGGCGAATAGGCCCAGCTCTCGCCGGCTAACCACTTGGTTAAAGGCCACCAGCAGACGAGTGGCAGGCGTGGTTTCCCACAGGTACTGCGTCAGCAGATAGGTGAGTACCCCAGCATAGAATCCTGGCCAAGCGGCTTCTGCTGCCAAGTCTTGCGGGGTGGTGGCCGAAATCAGCAAGCCCTTGGGCGGAGACGGCCAAACCCGCTGCGGCTCCGATCGCGCCAGCGGGACGGAGTCCTTGGAGTCCGAGATCGCGGCTGGGGGACGGGAACGCAGTTGCAAGTTGCCTCGCACCGACGGCGAGACATAGGTAAAGCCACAGTCCAGAAGGGTGGTGATCTGGGCAGTGCCCAAGCCTTCCAAAAGCCGGAAAAAGCTGTCTAGCTCCATTGCTGCCACTCCCTCAGAGCCAGACAACAGCAGCACCGGCTGCCAACAGTTGGGCGCGGATCCCAGCCGCCACTGGCCATAGCCGCTAAACTGCACCACTACCGTTTCAGCCGTGTGACCTTGACCCCCCAAGTGCTCTGCAAAGGCCGATTGGATCCCAGCCGGCGTGGCTGCCCCATCGGTAAGGGTGAGAATGTCTGCCGGGTCAAAACCAAAGCGATAGAGGAGTAGCTCCCGCTGCAACTCCACATCTGTCAAACACCCTTGTAGCGCGGATCCCTCGCCAAGGTAGCGGTTAATACCGATGAGAACAGCCAGCTTGCGGGAGCCAGCCGCCAAAGCTTGCCCATATCGCTCAGCCCGGCCCCTCAACCAGCCAGGGGATAGGCCAAGACCGGCAGCAACCAGGAGGAGTTTTTGCAGAAAAGACCGCCTTTCCATGTTGACCCTCTGGGCTGACCCCCGGCCCAACGACTACCCCATCGGCCAGCGAGCCACAGCTAAACTTTGCACTGGAATCTGTTGCTGCCTATTTCAGGATATCCCCATCCACACAGCTTTTTCCCGAGATCGAGTGACAGTTTTTGGCGTTTTCTTTGCATTCCTTATCAATCAAACCTCCGCTACTTCCCATGGGGATCCCACGGCAGCGCTCTTCTGTCAGACAAGTCCGTCAGACAGGAGGGAAAGTGTGAGGAAGTCAATACTCAGCGGTTCAGGAAATAGGGCAAGCAAGCCCCACGCTCCGGCCAATGGAAGCGGACGAAGGGAACCAAAATGAACCCAGCTATCCCCAGACAGAACAGGCCAAAGTAGAGGTGGAAAGCCCCGACTGGATCAGCTGGTTCCATCCTTCCCCCTCCTAGGGATCCCAGCGCTAAAGCCAAGAGATTGTTCAAGGCATGAGCCAAGACAGGCAAGGTCAGGGAGCGGGTCTGCAGGTAGAACAGGCCCATCACCAGGCCGAACACCGTCAACCCGACGGGGTTGGGGTGCAGCAGGCCAAATACCCCAGAAGAAGCCAGCAGACCTCTGGAGAGGCCCCACTTGAGGCCCCAGCGGTGTAGCAAGATGCCGCGAAACAGCCACTCCTCCGTTATGGGGGCCACCACCCCAATCGAGAGCCAGCGCAACCCCTGATACATCTGCGGCCAGGCCGTTTCCCTATCCTCTTCCCCCAGTGAGTGCAGCATCGACTCCGCCAGCTCCGGCGCAGGCAGGGATACCAGGTAGAGCATCAACAAAGTTGTGCCCAGGGAGAGCACTACCAAAGCCGGCACCACCCGCAGCAGGGATCCCCAGGGAATAGCAGCCCGCCAGTTGCCCCACAGCCGTCTCATCTGCAGATGGGCTTGCTGCCCCCGTCGCCAGCTCCAGATACAGGTGAGGACAAATGTAGCGCAATAGACAAAGTCGGCCAGCAGAGGATCGTCAGATGGGAGATGAAACAGCTGGGCCAAGGCGATGGCTCCCAAGCCTACCCCCAGGTTGATCACCAAGAAGGCCAACAGCACGTGGCGCGCCTTAAGGGCTGCAAATCCGGTCACACTCGGCTCGGCAGGCCGTAGAGGGGGAGATCCAGACACAGAGGCAGAGAGCGCAGTTTTCCCATTCTAGTTTTGGTGGGGATCCCCAGAGGTGGGCTGCTGTCAACTCCTCAGGGAGAAGACTGAAGATCCTTATTCCGAAGGTTCGTCCCGCCTTTTCAAACCCAATCGAGCAGGCTGGTGGCTGTCTCCGAGGGTCGCCAGGCTGAGCCAGCAAGTTAAGATGTGTTACGGAATCCGTTGGGGCATCTATGGGCGCAACACCGGTAGTGACAATAGCAGCGAGGCAGGATGGCTTGGGTTCTGGGGCTGTCTCCATCCCTCCGGCAGATCTGGGGGTGGTTCCTGAGCCAAGCTTGCGTTACGACCCAGAGCAGTTGGCCAAGCAATATCGAGGGCGCTGGGATCTGGTGGTGCGGCGCCTGTTTCAGTTGATCACCCCCTTTTTGGGCTTGTTGGCCTGGGTGTTTTGGGATCGCTGGCGGGGAGTAGAACTGAAGAATCGCCCGAAACATGCGGCCCGGCTACGGGAGATCCTCACGGAATTGGGGCCGACAGCCATCAAAATCGGCCAAGCCCTCTCCACCCGTCCCGATCTGGTTTCGCCCCTGTTTCTGGAGGAACTGGCCAAACTGCAGGATGAGCTGCCCCCCTTTGACAATGCCATCGCTTTTGCCCTCATCGAGTCGGAAATCGGCAAACCCGTAGACAAAATCTTTCGAGAAATCAGCCCCGAGCCGATTGCCGCCGCCAGCTTGGGGCAAGTGTACCAGGCCTACTTGCACAGCGGGGAGAAAGTCGCCGTCAAGGTGCAGCGGCCCGACTTGATTGGGCGCATCTCTCTCGACATGTATATTGTCCGCAGCCTGGCCGCCTGGGCCAAACGCACTTTCCGCCGCATCCGCAGCGACCTGGTGGGCATCGTCGATGAGTTTGCCGGGCGCCTCTACGAAGAAATGGACTACACGCAGGAGGGCCGCAATGCCGAGCGGTTCCTGGCCCTGTACCGTCACCCCTCCATCTACGCTCCCAAAATTTACTGGGAGTACACCCGCACCAAGGTGCTGACGATGGAGTGGATTGATGGCATCAAGCTGACTCAGGTTGACAAAATCGCTGCTGCGGGGCTGGATGGACGGCACTTGATCGAGATCGGTGTCAATTGCTCCCTCAAGCAGCTTTTGGAAAATGGCTTTTTCCACGCCGATCCCCACCCGGGCAACCTCTTGGCCATGTACGACGGGCGGCTGGCCTATATCGATTTCGGCATGATGAGCACCATCGCGCCCCATCAGCGCTACGGCCTGATCAAGGCGATTGTGCATTTGGTAAACCGAGACTTTGCCGGGCTGGCCCAAGACTACGTGGACTTGGAGTTCCTGGATCCAGATACCGACCTGACTCCCATCATCCCTGCTCTGGAAGCTGTCTTCGCCGAAGCGATGGGCAAATCGGTCTCCGAACTGAATTTCAAGAGCATCACCGATCGGCTCTCGGGGGTGATGTACGACTTTCCCTTTCGAGTTCCCGCCTACTACGCCTTGATCATCCGCTCTTTGCTCACCCTGGAAGGGATCGCCATCGGCCTGGATCCCAACTTTAAGGTGTTGAGCGTGGCCTATCCCTACGTGGCTCAGCGCCTGCTCACCGACCCGGCCCCGGAGCTGCGCGTATCTCTGCGGGAGCTGCTGTTTAACCAGGGGCAATTTCGCTGGAACCGCCTGGAGAACCTGCTGCGCAACGCCGTCAACAGCGAGGATTTTGACCTGCAGGGATCCCTGGAAAAGGCCGTTGATTTTATCTTTTCTGAGCGGGGCGCTTTCCTGCGGGAGCGCCTAGTGGATGTGCTCTTTTCCAGCTCGGGATCCCAGGGTGGCTCAGATGGCTTGGCTCATTTGCAGCGTCTGTGGGAACTCCTCAGCAGCAACCCGAGCTTTCAGCCGCTGCAGCTTCTGCCGATTGTTGCCAAGGTGGCTGCCAAACCGGAAGCTCAACAACTGGGCCGTCAATTGGCCTCCCGCTGGTTGCAACGCTCGGCAGCTCGCCTCATCCGCGACCTGCTGTTGCCGGATACAGAAAAGCCCAGTTCACCCTCTTCCCTCAACGGGCGTGGCGGGATCCCTGGGCCAGCAACCTCTGCTTCTACCGCTCAACTTCCCCTTCCGGCCTAGCTCAGCTGCTCTCAGGGGGCAGTGTCGCTGTTGGGGTTAACAGAGGCCAGAGCCAGCGTAATCCACTCGGAAAATTCATCGCGGCGGAAAACCTGGGGGCGGGAGCGGGGGCCAAAACGCAGCAGGCTGGGCATGCCGTGCTCCTTGAGTCGAGACTGTAGCCAGGTGCCCACACCGGTTTTGCCATCGTTGGGCATTTCGGTTTGGAAGTCACTGTACATCAACAACAACTGGCTGCGAGATTGGAGCACCGCATTCTCTTGAATTAACTTCGGCAAGGAGAGATGGGTGGCTGAGACTGCCCCTTTGCTCCCTTTGGCCGATTCACGACGACGGTCGCGCGGGCGCGGGTTAGTGCTTTCACGGCTCTTGCGGGTTTTGGGTTCACTAGGCATAGAATCTCCTAAACGACAGAGTGCTCCCCAACGGGGGTTAAAGCGGGAACTCGCAGGCCAAAAGCCGAGCCCGCTGTGAAAGTGGCTCGATGGGTACAGTTCTGGAGAATCGCTGAGAAGAGGGACACCTGCTCTTGAGTAAGCGAAGAAGAACTGCGCTGAGCCGGCACGAAAGGCTGGGATCCCTTCGGCGCAACAGCAGTCCACAGCGGGCCGAGCTCCTGCCAATACATCCAAGGCCTGCCCTTGTTTTTCCTGTCGGAGGCCAGTTTGGCTACCACGAATCCGCAGGGCAAGCAAGCCCGGATGTTACCCCTATATTGACTTAAAAATGGACAAGTGGACAGTCCCTGGCCGAGAATTTAGCTGCTGCGGCGGGAGCTTCGGAAGGAACTAGGCTTGCCCGCCGGTGGCGAGTATCGCTGAGCTACGGGAGTAGCCTCCTACTACACCTGGAAGCGGTTGTTGGTGGTGTCAAAAAAGGAGTTTCACTGGCTTACTGAGATACTATGCGCATTGCCATTGTCGGGTTGGGGTTGATCGGCGGATCCCTGGCCCTCAAACTGACCGAAAAGGGATATTCCGTCTGGGGGATAAGCCGCAACCCGGCCACCTGCAAACAGGCTCTGGAACGGGGTGCTGTCCAAGGCTGTGGAACCGAGTTGGCCCAGTTGGCTCGCTTTGATCCGCAAATGGTGCTGATCTGTACCCCTCTGGAGCAGGTGTTGGCCACGCTAGCCGCCCTGTTGCCTTATTTGTCGGCAGAAACCGTGGTGAGCGATGTCGGCTCGGTTAAGCAGCCCATCGTTGCTCCGGCAACCGAATTGTGGCCCTGGTTTGTGGGGGGGCACCCCATGGCCGGCAAAAGCCTGCAAGGGATCCAAGCGGCAGAAGCTGACTTGTTTCGGGGGCGGCCCTACGTGCTCACTCCCATCGCCGAGACCCAACCTCAGGCTCTCGATGCGGTGAAAGAACTGATTGCTGCTGTTGGCGCAGAAGCTGTCCTCACGGATCCCGCACGCCATGACCGAGCGGTGGCCTGGATCAGCCATTTGCCAGTTATGGTCAGCGCCAGTTTGATCGCAGCGGTTAGCCAAGAAGGGGATCCCGCGATTCTGGAATTGGCCCGCACTTTGGCCAGCAGCGGATTCCGCGATACCAGCCGTGTTGGCGGAGGGATCCCGCAATTGGGTTTGGAAATGGCCCGCCACAACCGACAGGCGCTGCTGACTGCCCTGCGCAGCTACCAAGCTCAGCTGCGACAGATAGAGCAGTTGATCGCTGGCGAAAAGTGGGACGAATTGCTCCGGGTGCTGCAACGAACTCAACAGGAATGGCAGCAGTTCCCCGTCAACCATCCTCGCGGAATTCCTCACAACCTGCGCGGTGGGAATGGATAGCAAAGATATCTTGAACGGGCTCGGGGATCCTTCATGCTACCTTGGGCTTATGTTGACAGATTGAGCTTATGTTGAATACGGCTCAGCTCTGGCTTTACCACCTAGAACAATGGGCAACTGAGCTGGTGCAGTTTCAACTGCAGCACCTTTCTCCCGTTAGTCTGTTGGTGGTGGGTCTGGCGGGCTTGCTCACTAGTCTTTCCCCCTGCACGTTGTCTATGCTGCCGGTGACCATCGGCTACATCGGCGGCTACACCCCCGCTTCTGAGGAAACGGCTGGGGAAGGGCGGCGGCAAGTTTGGGCTCAATCTTTGGGTTTTGCGGCTGGGGTGGCTTTTACCCTGACCCTGCTGGGTTTGTCGGCAGCTTTGCTGGGTCGCGTTTACGGACAAACGGGATCCTTTGGGCCCACTGTGGCGGGGGGAATTGCCATCTTGATGGGGCTGAACTTGTTGGAGGTGCTCCCCCTGCGTTTTCCCGATGGGTTTAACCGCCTCGAGATCCCCGGGAAATGGCCCAGGTTAGGCCGGGCAGTGTTGCTGGGGTTAACTTTTGGCCTGGTGGCCTCTCCCTGCAGTACGCCGGTTTTGGTGGCTTTGCTGGCCTGGGTTTCCACCACAGGGCAACCCTGGGTAGGAGGCGGGCTGCTGCTGGCTTACGGGCTGGGATTGGCCTTTCCTCTGCTCCTGGCGGGGGTGTTTACCGGGTTGGTGAAGCAACTGTTGGCCCTGCGGCGCTGGTCGGGCTGGCTCACTTATGCCAGTGGGGTGGTGTTGGTGGGGTTCGGCAGCGTAACAATCTTGTCGGCTTGGGCCTAAGGGATCCCTGCTGCTGCAGGCTAAGATGGGGCTACACCTACAGCACCCTGTTGGGGACTGCACCTTGCCTGGCAAGAGCAGCGATCTGAATCTTAAGCCGACAAACTTCTCATGGTCATATACTCTCTCCCGCTTGCCCGCTGGGTTTCCTCGCTGCGGCGGTACTTTCGTCATGAGCTGCTGCCGCTGCTGGCGGATCTGCGCCTGGCCATTGGCCTTTTGTTGGCGATTGCGGTTTTGAGCGCCACCGGCACGGTAATTGAGCAAGAGGAAACAGCGGCTTTTTATCAAGCCCACTATCCGGAGCATCCGGCCCTGTTTGGCTTTCTCACCTGGCGGGTGATCCTGAACTTGGGATTGGATCACGTCTACCGCACCCCTTGGTTTCTGGCTATTTTAATCCTGTTCGGCAGCAGCCTTATCGCCTGTTCCTTTACGCGCCAGTGGCCAATGCTCAAGGTGGCTCGCCGTTGGAGCTATCTCACCCGCCCGCAGTCTTTTCAGCGCCTGCCCTTTTGGACTTATCTGCCCCAACAATCCTTACAAGGGCTGCCGCAGCGGTTGCGCCGACAGGGCTACCTGGTGTTTCAGGAGGGCCATCACCTCTACGCCCGCAAAGGGTTGATCGGCAGGATCGGCCCCATCTTGGTGCATGTCAGCATGCTGCTGATCTTGCTGGGGGCCATTTGGGGCAGCATTGGCGGCTTCAAGGCCCAAGAACTCATTCCCAGCGGCAGCGTGGCTTCCATTCAACACTTGACCGGAGCGGGAGATCTGGCTCGCGCTCACTTGCCTACCTGGCAAATTCGGGCCAATCGCTTCTGGATTGACTACGCTCCCGATGGCCGTGTCAAGCAGTTTTATTCCGACCTCTCGATCTTGGATCAGGGTCAGGAGGTCAAACGTCAGACCATTTCCGTCAACCATCCTCTCTCCTACCGGGGTGTGACCCTTTACCAAGCCGATTGGAGCATCGACAGCATCCGCATCCGCATCAACAACAGCCCCACTTTTCAAATCCCGGTGGTGCCGGTGCGTACCGAGGCAGGCAACAAACTCTGGGGCGCTTTTGTGCCCACCCAGCCGGACATGAGCCAGGGCCTCACGCTGCTGCTGCCGGATCTGCAGGGGACAGCCCTGCTCTACGACACTGAAGGGCAATGGATGGGATCCCTGCGCCAAGGCATGAGCTTGGCCCTCGACGAGGTCGCTCCCCAACGCTTCCCCAACCCCCTCACTCTGTATCTGGATGAGGTGATCGGCGCTACCGGACTGCAAATTAAATCGGATCCAGGGATCCCTGCGGTGTATCTCGGATTTGGCCTGTTGATGGTGGGGGTGGTGATGAGCTACTTCAGCTACAGCCAAATCTGGGCTTTGCAAACGGAGACGGGGCTCTACTTGGGGGGCAAAACCAACCGGGCCTTGGTTACTTTCGAGCGAGAATTCGACCGCTTGGTGGAGCA
>NZ_JANSIC010000079.1:7682-11141 GCF_047461955.1 Synechococcus sp. R55.7 | reverse complement strand
TCTGGCCGAGAAAGCGGGCAGCCACGATCATAGGAGAATTTCTCTCCAGAGACTCTCAAAGCAGCTAGTCTAGGCAATGATTTTGAATAAATCAGAGCCCATGATGAACACCGCCGAAGCCCTTCAGATTCTCAACCTTCCGCCGGACGCAACCGAGCGGCAGATCCGGGGGCGACTGTTTCAGGAATACCAAACCCTCAGTACTGCCCTCGCAGAACTGGAGGACGAGCGACAAAGACCCTTGCTAGAGGCGCAACTGGCGCGGCTGAATGAGGCGCGGGATGTATTGCTCAGCGGGGGATCCCAGGCTGAGAAGGGTTTGTCTTGGGTCAGCCCAGAGGACTTGCCCCCCCAGGTGATTGTGCTGCTTTACCAAGCCAATGGGCAGGAGGGAATCTGCACGCGCCAGGTTGGGGGTCAAGATATCGTCATTGCTTTCGAGAGCTCGTTTGCGGCAAGAAAATATGCGCAGCGGTTGGCTCAACAGGGACTGCCCAAGCCCGTGGCAGAACGCTTTGACACGCAGGAGATCGTCGATTTTTGCCGCAGCGGAGGGTATGGGTTGATGGTGGTTCCGGCCAGCGAAACGCTGGAGCCCCTACAAGAAAGCACGGAAGCTGCCCGTGATTGGCAGGGCAGGTCTTGATGCCGTTTGGCCTCGATCCACTTGCGTTAAGGGTGCCCTCGATGATTAGTGTGGAACCGATCTCTGTGGACGAGTTTCGCCAGCTCATGGCCGCCGATCTGGACGCTTGCTGCGAGGCCTTTGATTTGCGGGCGGAGTACCTGCGTCTGCAGCAACAGCGGCTACGCTCCTGGGGCATGCTGGCCTTTGGTTTGATAGCAATAGCCTTGGTCATCTTCTTGGGGATGCGGGATCCCGGCTCTTGGGTGTCCTATACCGCGGCTGCCGGGATCCTACTGCTGCTCCTGTTGGGGATCCTGAGAGTCAGCCTGCGCTTGGGAAAAAGCCTGCATCGCATCCGCCAGCGTTGGCAGGAAGCCCATCTGCTCAACAGCACCCCTGAGATGATGAAGTTTGCCACCGATCTGGCCCGCAAAGTAAAAGACTACAACCACTGGGTCAACGAGCTCCAACAATCCCTGCAGGGGGGGCAGCATTGGCGGGATTTTCGGCAACTCAGTGAGGCTGAGCAAAAGTACATCCAGTCGCTGTTTTTGCAGGTGCGGGCCCAACTGGTGATGGCCCTACAGGTGTGCCGAGCTTTGATCGAGGATCCACAAGCCTCTGTGGCTCAGTATCTCAACCAAATGGTTGCCCGGGATCAGCAACTGCTGGAGCAGTTTACCGCCAAAAACCTGACCGCCAACCGCTACGTGACCTTGGCTCGCCAGCTATCTGTGCTGGAGGAAGATTTGCAAGCCCAGCTCAGAGCCTTGGGATCCCGATGATACCCTGTTGGAGGTGTCCAGCAGCGTACTCATGGGCAGTAGAGGCACTCGAAAATTGTACGGCCTGTTGCTTGCCGGCGGACTGGGCTTGCTGGGATGCGGGGATCCGAATGTACCTCTGACCCAACCACCCCCCGATGCTTTTCGGGTCAGCACCCCACGGCCACCGCGCCTAGATCTCTATCCCACCCCACCACCCACGCCAACTCCTACGCCGACACCACCCCCCAGCTTGCTGGAGATCACGGCCCGTTGGTTGGGGATCCCTTGGCCGCCCCAAGAGACCAGCCTGGTGAGATTGAGCGCCCGTTTCCTGGAGATCCCACTACCCCCGAAGCCGCGCCGCTCCGCCAGCCCCTCGCCTCAGCCTTCCCCCAGTTCGGAAAGAGAAGAGAGAAAGCAGCAAGGCCGCGAAACCTAGTCCGCACCGCTGGCCTCTGGAGATCTAGGCGCCCGCAGTCACCGGCTCCGTTTCTCGAACGCGCAGCTTTTCACAGGGGATGGTATCCGCCAGAATAGAGCTGGCCATCATACCCGTGTGAATCTCTAGCTTGGCTCCAGGCACCGCTTCAAAGAGCAGCCGCTGGCCTGGAAAGACCACCCGCTCAAAGTACCAGTTTTCGATATTCGTGATGCGAACCACCTGAATGGAGCTGGTCGCATTGATGTAGCTACAGGTTATTCGCTCTGCTCGTTTTTTATCGGGGATTGCATCGAGTGTTTGCATAATTCAGATTACCAGCCCACGTTGCTCAGCCTACCATCTACCCTAACACCGTCTGGGGATCACTGCGGTAGTCTGCGATACGGCGATCCCAACTGGCAGAAATCAATCCTGGAAAAAATAACTTCTGTATTTTACCTTACTGTTTCGATTTCCAAGAGGGTTCTGCAATTCGAGGAAGATTTGAATTAGGATTTTTCCCCAATATGGGACAATTTCTCATAGAAAATCTCCGCAGAGTAGTAGTCAAGACTACACTTTTAAGCTGCCTTGGAGTTTGGGGATCAGGGCTCTTGGATCCTCGATCCCGTCGTCGGCTGCGGCGAGGATTGGCCGGGATCCCAGTTCAGGCCCTCCACCCGCAGCTCCAGAGCCCCCGACTGGCGCACCGGATTGTACTGCAGGCTAAAGCCATAGGTGCGGCGGTCGTAGCCCAGGCGATAGACGACATCCACCTGCTGGCCCGACTGCAAATCTACCGTTGTCTCTGCCCCCACCCGCAGCGGGCCGTACAGTTGTTGCAAAAAGCCCAGGACGAGCTGTTCCCGCGTGGTGATGCGGTCAAACAAAAATGGCGAGGCTCCGGCCAAAAAACCGTTGGAGTAGGTCACCCTCAGGTTGGTGTAGTCGAAGGTATCGGCCACAAAAGCCCCAATCACCGCATCAATGCCAATACTGCCGGCAGTATAGCTCTGGGCTCGGCCATTGGAGTAAAAAGACTGGCTGCTGCTCACACCGGTGCTGAGCCAGATCCCTTGCTCGATGGGCAGAGCGGAAAAGCGGGGTGGGGGATCCGCCGCCGTCTTGGGAGGGCTCCAGAGGGGAAAGGAGCGATTCAAGGTTGCCCCCAGTTGCAGGCGGGAGAGCTGAATGCGGTCGGTGGTGTTGGCTAAGGCCAACTCCGGATCCGTGTCGATTTCATCCGGCTGCCCCAAGGCATCGATGTAGTCGGCGGCTATGCGGTAGCTGAGATCCAAGCCGGTATTCCCTAGGCGGAGGGTGGGGGAGCGGTAGCTGGCACCGAGGCGGTTTTCCACAATTTGAAACCCCAGGCGACCGCTGAAGAAGCGTTCCCGATAGGCGTAGGTGTAGGCGACTTCTCCGCCATCGCCGGTGGTGATGCGGTGTTCGACCTGAGCTCGCAAGCGCTGAGCAAACTCCTGGAAGACGATCCCCCGCAGCTCGGCAAACAGCGAGGTTTGAGCGTTGGCTTCCGGTTGCCGCCAACGAAAATCGGCCCGCAGCCCGATCCCATCCAAAAGGCCCTGCTCACTGCCCCAAAGACGTTGTGGATACAGTTGCGGGGAGAGCACCAAGCTCAC
>NZ_JANSIC010000079.1:0-7582 GCF_047461955.1 Synechococcus sp. R55.7 | reverse complement strand
CGAATCTCCAACTCCGGCGGATCCAGCGGGTCGTTGGTCAGCCGCACCTGTTCTCCTTCCCAGGTGTTGGCATCGAAGCGAATGCGAACGGCACGAAAGCGCACCAACCGCTCTGGCGCCAAAGCGGCTGCCGGGGATCCACTGGCCTGCAACTGGCCAATATCCACCTGCCCGAAGGCCTCTTCCAAAAATCCCCGCTCTTGCTCAAAGTCGTACTCCAGCCGGGATCCCTGAATGCGCTGCCGATCCAGTTGAATAGAAACATTGCCCTCGGCCACAGCCCGCCGCTGTCGCAGTTCAATGCGCAGGCGATCCGCCCGCAACACAGAGCGGCCCAGCCGCATCTCCACATTGCCTTCTGCTTGGAAGACTTCCGCCCGTTGATCGAAGGTTTGCCGGTCAGAACGCAGCCGTAACGTTCGGTCGGCAACGGCGCTGAGGTCAGTCGTATCCATGGGCTGAGCGCCCCCCTTCTTCTGGGACTCCACCTGAGCCGCAGTAGGGCCGGCAACTGCCAACCCCAGCACCCCCAAGCAGAGCCAGAGCAACCGCAACCCTCTCATAATCACCCGGCGCAAAACTTCAACACAGATCCCCTACGGCTTCCCCAGCCCGCTAGCTTGTGGCCAACTGGGAAAGGTTGAGGACTCGGTTGAGCTTGCCGCTGCGGTAGCCCTCCAAATCGAGACTGACATAGAGATAGCCGAAGGATTGCAGGGCCTTGACCAGCGCTTCCAGATTGGTTTTCTGCACAAACTCCACGATCTGATCCGGAGGAAGTTCGATGCGGGCGGTGTCCTTCTCCGAGCGCACCCTGACCTGCCGCCAACCCAAGCTGCGCAAGTAGCGCTCCGCCGCTCCCACCCGACGCAGCTTCTCAGGGGTGATTGCCTCCCCGTAGGGAAAGCGAGAGCTGAGGCAGGGTTGGGCCGGTTTATCCCACCAAGACAGCCCCAGGTGGCGAGACAATTGCCGCACCTCCAGCTTGCTCATCCCCACCTCCGCCAAAGGGGAACGCACGCCGCGCTCCCGAGCTGCCTGTGTCCCCGGTCGGTAATCGGCCAGATCGTCGGCATTGAGACCATCCACCACATGGTTATATCCCTGGGCTTGGGCCAACAGGCGCAAGGTATCGTGCAAGTGGCTTTTGCAGAAGTAACACCGGTTAACAGGGTTGGCAGCGTAGCTCGGATCCTCCAGCTCGTGGGTTTCGACGATCTGATGGCGGATCCCGATTTGCCGAGCCTGCTGAATTGCTTCTTCCAAATCTTCGGGCAGCAGCGAAGGAGAAGCAGCGGTGACAGCCAGGGCCCGCTCCCCCAGCTGATCGCAGGCCAACTTGGCCACCAGGCTGCTATCAACCCCCCCAGAGTAGGCCACCAAGACCTGCTCCATCTCGGCGAAGATCTGGACAAGCTGCTGGAACTTGCGCTGCAGGACGGGATCCCACTCCAGCAGGGGGTTGGCCGCTATTCCTCCCTCTCCGGGGGGGAGAAGGTCGAGACGAGAGGCGGTTGGGCCTTGGGCTGTGCTCATGAAGACAGAAGATGCCAAGCGTTTGGAGAACCAAGCAAGGGCACCGTCTCGCCACCGCCGGCAGGAGAAAAGCCGGTTGCTATCAGGGGCAGGGATCCCTCCTTTTCTATTCTTTCCTAGAGATCCCCGACTTTCCAACGCTTCCCTCCAGCTTGGGATGCGGGATCCCTCAAGGAAAAGTAGACAATTGGGCAATCTATCCGTAGTCCGCTCACCCGCTGTCGCGATGGTGCTATGCCTCCGGCACCCTACCGGGAACCGCACCGCTTCGCGATACGCTGAATAAAATGGGTTGCAGTGGCCCCTTATAATTTTTTCTGGGTTCTCTGCCGCAATTGACCTCACAGCTTTTTCCGGCGACACTTGCTACAGCCAATGCAGAGATATCTACTTGGTTATAGGGATCCCACCTATCTTGCAGAACTTCATGAAACTTAGAAAAAGCGGTACCCCTCTCCTAGCGCACCATGGCTTTGCAACTTGAACCCGCCAGCCCGCCAGAAGTGGCCGTTTATCAGCCCTATTACGCCGTTGCCCGCCGACAGTACCTAGCCCTCGCGGTGGGCCTCTACAAAAAAGCCAGCCTGGAAGGGCAGAGGGCCATCGAGGGAGAGGGGCCTGTCCGCTTCTTGGCCAGTTGGCATACGTCCCCGTTGCCCTCGGATCTGACGGTGGTTCAGGTGATCTTTGCTCAGGATGCAGATCTCACCTATCAGCTCTCCATCGCCAACTACGAGTTTGTGGATTATCTGATTGATGTCGTCTCTTTGGTGCAGCGCGGACAACAGCCGGATTTCTCCACCGCCTTTTACAAGAAACTGATGCGATATGAAGATTGATCTGGGTTGCTCAGCCACCATCACTCTCTACGACACCACACTGCGGGATGGGGCCCAGCGAGAGGGGCTATCGCTGTCGGTGCAAGACAAGTTACAGATTGCCAAGCTGCTGGATCGGCTGGGGATCCCGTTCATTGAAGGGGGCTGGCCAGGAGCCAATCCCAAGGATGTGCAGTTTTTCTGGCAGATGCGGGAAGAGCCCCTAGAGCAAGCCGAGCTGGTGGCTTTTTGTTCTACCCGCAAGCCGGGGCGGCGGGCGGCAGACGATCCCATGCTGCAGGCCATTTTGGCGGCGGGCACCCGCTATATAACCGTCTTCGGCAAGTCTTGGGATCTCCACGTCACCGAGGGCCTGGGCACCACGCTGCAGGAAAACCTGGCCATGATCCGCGACACCATTGCCTATCTGCGATCCCAGGGGCGGCGGGTCATCTACGATGCCGAGCACTGGTTCGACGCCTATCGCCACAACCCCGACTATGCCCTGCAAACCCTGGTGGCGGCTGCCGAGGCAGGGGCAGAGTGGCTGGTTCTCTGCGATACCAACGGCGGATCCCTGCCCCACGAGATTGCGGCGATCACGGCAGCTGTCTTGGCAGAATCCCATCACCTGCAGCACTTGCCCCTAGGGATCCACACCCACAACGACTCCGGCACTGCTGTGGCCAATGCCCTGGCGGCGGTGCAGGCAGGGGCGCGCATGGTGCAGGGCACCATCAACGGCTATGGGGAACGCTGCGGCAATGCCGACCTGTGCAGCGTCATTCCCAACTTGCAACTGAAGCTGGGCTATCGCTGTCTGCCGCAAGAGAAGCTGCAACACCTGACGGAGATCTCCCGCTCCATCAGCGAGGTGGTCAATTTGGCCCCGGATGACCATGCGCCGTTTGTGGGCCTATCGGCCTTTGCCCACAAGGGCGGGATCCACGTCAGCGCCGTTCAGAAAAACCCTCTCACCTACGAGCACATCGCCCCGGAGCAAGTGGGCAACTGTCGCCGCATCGTGGTCTCAGAACAGGCGGGGCTGAGCAACATTCTCCACAAAATGGCCGGATTCGGGATCCGGCTGGACAAGTCGGATCCACAGGCGCGCTTGATTTTGGAGCGGCTGAAAACTTTGGAGCTGCAGGGCTATCAGTTTGAGGCTGCTGAGGCCAGCTTTGAGCTGTTGGTGCGGGGCTTGCTGGGACAACGCTCCCATCCTTTTGAGGTGCTCAGCTTCAACGTGACGACCACCACCCGCTCCGATTGGAACAGCAAAGACTGGGATCCCAGTGGCGAAGCAACGGATGTGCAATCTTTGGCGGCGGTGAAGATAGCGGTGCAGGGGCAAACTCGAGTGACAGCGGCGGAAGGCAATGGGCCGGTGGCTGCTCTGGATGGGGCGCTACGCAAAGCGCTGCTGGAGTTTTATCCCCAACTGGAAGCGATTCACCTGTCCGACTACAAGGTGCGCATTTTGGACGGGCGGGCCGGCACCTCGGCCAAAACGCGGGTGCTGGTGGAGTTCAGCGACGGTCACCGCCGTTGGACAACGGTGGGGGTTTCCACCAACATCATCGAGGCCTCCTGTCGGGCTTTGGTGGAGGGCTTTGAGTATAGCCTGCTGCCGCCCAGCTCTCCTTTGCCGGCTGCGGCAGAGCACCGTTCTAACGACTCCGTCCGAGTAGCGCAAACGGCAATGGCCGCACCAGCGGCCTCTTCTTGACTATGGCCTACAGCTCGATGAGGATCATCGGCCTGACGGGCGGAGTGGGCACGGGCAAATCCACGGTCGCCCGCATCTTGGAGCAGCACGGGATCCCGGTGGCCGATGCCGATCAAATGGCCCGCCAGGCTTTGGCATTGGGATCCCCCATTCGCGAGCGGGTACTGGAACGCTATGGGAAGGCCATCCAAACACCCTCCGGGGATCTGGATCGCCGGCGGTTGGGCCAGATCGTGTTTGCAGATGCCGCTGAGCGGGCTTGGCTAGAGGCCCAAATCCACCCTTTCGTTAGAGCTCAACTGCAAGATTTTCTGTCCGCGTTGGCGGAGCAGAGCTCTAAAGTCCATGGGGTGCCGCTTGAGGAAGAGCCTGGTTCCCAAAAGAACAGCGGGCCAGGGTTTTCCTCTGCCCAGGGATCTCAAACCGTTTGTCTGATGATCCCGTTGCTGTTTGAAGCCCACATGGAAAATTGGGCCAGCGAGATTTGGGTGGTGACTTGCACCCCAGAGCAGCAGCGGCAACGCCTTGCTCGCCGGGATCTTCTTACACCGGCAGAAATCGAAGCTCGCATCGCCAGCCAGTGGCCTTTGGCGGAAAAAGTGCGCCGTGCCGATGTGGTGCTGGACAACTCCGGATCCCTGGCTGAGCTGGAAGCCCAGGTGAAGCAAGCTTTGGCGTCGGCGGGCCAGAGGCCATTTGCCTCACCCCCGCGGGCCGGATACAGTGACGGGTAGGGTCTGGTGGGACGGATCCCTTGGTATCCATGTACGGATGGGTTGAGGGAGAAACGATGCAGGAAGCAGGTTGCATCGGCAAGACGGAGTTTGCCCAAGCTCTGGCTGCGCGGGAGCAGGAAATCCAGCTTTTGCGAGAGCGCAATCGCATCTTGCAGGGCCAGGTAGACCTTCTGGAGCTGCGCCAAGAAAAGCAACACCGGCAAATTCGCAGCTATGAGGCGGAGATCGAGCAGCTTTACCAAGAGAAGCAGTTGCTGGAGCAGATGATTCAAGAGTTGCCAGAGCTCTACCGGCGCAAGCTGCAAGCCCGCCTGCAGCCCATCCGCCAGCGCATCGCCGCCATCCAGGCAGAGAATCGCCAGCTCAGGAAGGAGGTGTATCAGCTCAGCTACCGCGTGCAGCACATAGATCAGCTCGACTCGCCCGGCTGGATCCAGCTTCCCTCTCTGCGTCGCCGGGATCCCAAGTCCTCAGCGGAGCGGAGCACAAAAGCTCTGCCGGTCTCCCCCCCTGGTGTCCAGCCCTGCTCTTGATGGGCAGGGAGGGATCCCGCCATCGAGAAGCCAGAATAGGGGAGCCCCGGTGGGATCGCGTCAGCAGAGCAGAGCTCTTGCGCGGTTCCGGTTGGGGCGCTGCTTGCTTGGAGATCCCGGAAATGGCCACCGCTGGCAACTATGAACCCCTGCATTTAAAATACCGCCCGCAGCGCTTTGCCGATGTGGTCGGCCAAGGAGCGGTGGTGCAAACGCTGGCCAATGCCATCCGGCTGGGGCGGGTGGCGCCTGCCTATTTGTTCTGCGGGCCGCGGGGCACGGGAAAAACCTCCAGCGCCCGCATCTTGGCCAAGTCTTTGAATTGTGAACAGGGGCCGACGCCGGATCCCTGCCAGGCGTGCAGCCAATGCCGCGCCATCACTGCGGGAGCCTCCCTGGATGTTCTCGAGATTGACGCGGCCAGCAACACCGGCGTAGACAACATCCGCGAGCTGATCGAGCGGGCCCAGTTTGCCCCGGTGAACAGCCGCTACAAAGTCTATGTCATCGACGAGTGCCACATGCTCAGCAATGCGGCCTTCAACGCCTTGCTGAAAACTCTTGAAGAGCCGCCCCCCCGCGTGGTATTTGTCCTGGCCACCACTGACCCGCAGCGGGTTTTGCCCACCATTGTTTCCCGCTGTCAGCGGTTTGACTTCCGCCGCATCCCCCTCGACGACATGGTGGCCCACCTGGGCAAGATCGCCGCCCAAGAAGGGATCCCTATCACGCCGGAGGCGCTGCAACTGGTGGCCCAACTTTCCCAAGGGGGCCTGAGGGACGCCGAACGCCTGCTGGACCAGCTCAGCCTCTTGGAAGGATCCATCACCCCGGAGGCGGTTTGGGACTTGGTGGGCGGGATCCCGGAACAGCAGCTTTTGGCTCTGATGGATGCGCTGCTGGCTCAGGATGTGCAGGCGGTGCTCAGCCAAACTCGGCAATTGTTGGAGCGGGGCAAAGAGCCCTTAGCCCTGTTGCAGAACTTGGTGGCCCTTTACCGGGATCTGCTGCTGGTCAAGACAGCCCCCCAGCAACGGGAGTTGGTGGCTGTAACGGACTCCACCTGGGCAGCCCTGCAGCAACGGGCCCCTCGCTACTCGGTGGAGATACTGCTGGCAGCCCAGAGCCATCTGCGCCAGTGTGAGCCGCAAATTCGTCAAAGCGGACAGCCCCAACTGTGGTTGGAAATTGCCCTAGTGGATCTGCTGGGCCAGCTGCGCCCAAGCATGGTGGCTGAGGATTCAGCGGAACGGAGTCCTTTCCCAGCCCTTGACCTATCTCCTGCACCCCAGAGAACTCCCCCGGACGGGACAGCCCCTCCGGCCCCTGCTGCGACCATCAGCCCATCAAGCCCATCAACTGTTGGTGAGATAGATGAATTAACTGTTGGGCCTTCAGCCTCCCCTGCTGTTGCGTCGAGCCAGAAGGCAGATCGCGCTACTCGGACGGAGTCCTCGGAGCAGCCCAGAGAACCGGCAAGGGACGCCGCCACAGTCAAGCTGCTGCGCCCCCACTGGGACGAGTTCCTCAAGCGCCTCTCTCCCCTCACCAAGGCTCTGATGGGATCCGGCCACCTGCACCAAGAGACTCCTGAAGCAATTACCCTCGCCTTTCCCAGCAAGGGTTTGGTGGAAAAAGTGCGCAGCAAAGAAGCCGAACTGCGGTCGGTGCTCCACAACCTGCTGCAGCGCCCTGTGCAGCTCAACTTGATTGTGCAGCGCTCCAGCGGGCCGCATGTTTCCATTCGCGTCAGCGGTGCGGAGTCCTCGGCACTGCTCAGCCGAGAAACAGACCTGCCCCCCGCCCCCCCAGATCCTGTGGCCACGCCGGGGTTGCAGAGCGATAGCACCAACAGTCGTGCTTCCTCAAGGGAGCCCAGAGCAGAACCGCAGAGCCACGGCCTTGCCCGGCGACAGCAACATTCCCCTTCTGACTCCAGCCCACCTTCGCCAGAGCCTGAGCGGGACAATCCTATGGGTGGCCCCAAGGTGGCCGGCTTGGCAACCCAAGGACTTTTTCCTGCCGGTGCGAACAAAGTGCTCCGCACCGCTGTCGCGACCGATTCTCCAAGTCGTGCAGAGCGCCGCGACACCCTGCACGGTGGGCAGTCCTTCGAGCTAACCCAGGAGCTGGCGGAGATTGCCCGCCGTTTTGCCGACCACTTCAACGGCAGCTTGGTGGATTTGGAAGGGGTGTTGGAGTCTGACGTGACGGGATCCACGGAAGAGC
>NZ_JANSIC010000078.1:10066-11186 GCF_047461955.1 Synechococcus sp. R55.7 | reverse complement strand
ACCCCTTTGGGCAGATAGGCAAATTCTCGCAAGGGGGTCACCATCGGGTCTTCGGTAACCTTAGAGGGCAGACGGCCCATCGCCACCTGATGGTAGTTGAGGTCGTGGCGGTCGTAAGTAGCCAACTCATAATCCTCGGTTACCGAGAGGCAGTTGGTGGGGCAAAACTCCACACAATTGGCACAGAAAATGCACACCCCGAAATCAATGCTGTAGCTGTAAAGCTCCTTTTTCTTCAGCTCTGGGTTGTAGGCCCAATCCACCACCGGCAGGTCAATTGGGCAAACTCGAACACAGATCTCGCAGGCAATGCACTTGTCGAACTCGAAGTGGATGCGTCCCCGAAAGCGCTCAGAGGGGATCAGCTTTTCGAAGGGGTATTGCACGGTTACCGGGCGCCGACCCATGTGGTCGAAGACAACCCCCATCCCTTGGCCGATGTACTTGGCGGCTCGGAAGGCATCGCCCACATATTCTTTGACACGCTTGAGAAACGTCATGACCTATGTTCTCCCTCTCTTGCCTCTTTACTTCTCATTCAACCCCCAAAAAAGGTGGGGAAGGCGAGCTTTAGGGCTGCCGTCAGCAGCAAGTTAACAAAGGATACAGGCAGCAAAAACTTCCACCCCAAGTCCAGCAGTTGGTCAATGCGCACCCGTGGCAAGGTCCAGCGCAGCAGGATGGCCAAGAAGATGAAGATAAAAGCTTTGACCATCGTCATGACAATGCCCAAGGCCGCCGCGCCGATCTGCAAGAAGGGGTTATCCAAGGGGATCCCGGCCAAGGCGGCAATCGTTTCCACCGGCACCACAAACGACCAACCCCCCAAGTACAGCACTGCCGCAATCAGAGAAGCCAGCAGCAAGTTGGCGTAGGATCCCAGATAAAACAGGGCAAACTTCATGCCGGAGTACTCCGTTTGGTAACCGGCTACCAGCTCTTCTTCTGCTTCCGGCAAATCGAACGGGATCCGCTCCGTTTCCGCCAGAGCCGAGATCAAGAAAATCACAAAGCCAATGGGCTGCCGCCACACATTCCAGCTCAAGATGCCCAGGCCGCTCTGCTGCTCCACGATCCCCACCGTGTCCAGACCGTTGCTCATCAGCACCACGGCCAACAC
>NZ_JANSIC010000078.1:0-9966 GCF_047461955.1 Synechococcus sp. R55.7 | reverse complement strand
TCTTTGGTCAGCAGCTTGATGCCGTCGGCAATCGGGATCAGCACCCCCTGAGGGCCGGCCATGTTGGGGCCAATCCGCTGTTGGGCTGCTGCCGAGATTTTTCGCTCCAGCCAGGTCATGACCATCACCCCCAAGGTGGCGGCGATGATCAGCAGCAACATCGGCAGGGGCATCCAGAGGGCATGGGCTGCACCTGCTCCCAAGCCTAGGTTCTGTAGGGCAGTCTCGAAGCCAAGTTGTAGGTCGATACCAGCGTTTGTCATGGGGGTGAGTAGCTCCCTAGAGATGGCGGGTTGGGTAGGGTTTGGGATCCCTGTAGCTAAGTTTTCCCGTTGGGATCCGATTGGGGGGGACGGTTGCGGCGGCGTAGCTCCTGCTGGATGATGGCCTGAAGGCGAGCATCAGATAGCTCTTCCGCGCGGCGGCGCCTTTCCTCTTGGTACTTAGCCCATTGCTTGGGGCCGATAACCGCAGCAATGACAGACACAATCAACAGCGGCAGAACCAAGATCGCCCAGGCCATCGCCTTTGTCCTCGCTTTCCGTAAGTATCTTAGCGATTCCTAGCGATCCACCTCGCCCATGATGATGTCAATGCTGCCGAGGATGGCGATCATGTCGGCTACCTTCATGCCGCGAATGAGCTGAGGCAACACTTGCAAATTGACAAAGCCGGGGGGGCGGATCTTCCAGCGCCACGGGCAAACGTTGTCGTCTCCCACGATGTAAATGCCCAGCTCTCCTTTGGCGCTCTCCACCCGCACGTAGGCTTCCCCTTTGGGGATCTTGAAGTTGGCGGAAGGCTTTTTGCTGATGAACTGGTAGTCCCCTTTGTTCCACTCCGACTTCGGCCCCTCCAGCATCCGCTTGGCTTCCAGGTTTTCAAAGGGGCCGCCCGGCAGAGCCTTCACCGCTTGCTGCACGATCTTGCAGGACTCGCGCATCTCTTTCATGCGCACCCGATAGCGGGCCAGGCAATCCCCTTCGGGGTAAACGGCCACCTCCCAGTCGAAGTCGTCGTAGCACTCGTAGTGATCCACTTTGCGCAGATCCCAGTTGACGCCGCAGGCCCGCAACATGGGACCCGACAGACCCCAGTTGATGGCGTCTTGCTTGGAGATGGCTCCCACCCCTTCCAGCCGCCGGCGGAAAATCGGGTTGTCGGTAACCAGCCGCTCGTATTCATCCACTTTGGGCAAGAAATACTCGCAAAAGTCTAGGCATTTTTCCGTCCAGCCGTAGGGCAAGTCCACCGCCACGCCGCCCACCCGGAAATAGTTGTTGTTGATCAAGCGCATGCCGGTGACGGCTTCAAACAAATCCAAGATCCACTCCCGCTCCCGCATGGCGTAGAGAAAGGGAGTTTGTGCGCCCAAATCTGCTAAGAAGGGGCCAAACCAGAGCAGGTGGTTGGTAATACGAGTTAGCTCCAACATGATCACCCGCAGGTAGCTGGCCCGTCTGGGCACGCTGATCCCGGCCAGTTTCTCAACGGCATTGACGGTGATGGCCTCGTTGAACATGCCGGCCCCGTAGTCCCAACGGGAGACGTAGGGCAGGTATTGCACCACCGTGCGGTTTTCGGCGATTTTTTCCATGCCGCGGTGCAAGTAGCCGATCACCGGTTCGCAATCGACGATGTTTTCGCCATCTAGGGTGACCAGCAAACGCAAAACCCCATGCATAGAGGGATGGTGCGGCCCAAAGTTGAGCAACATCCGGTCGGTACGGGTCTCGATCATGGGCATGGGCATAGCCGCCGCCTCCGCAACTGAAGAATGTTCATGGTCTGCAACATTTGCAGTATAGCGGTTTTCTTCTGCCTTCTCGGGATCCCATGCCATCAGGGATCCCAATCCTCGATATTGAAAGTCTCCAGGGGAACTCAGCTAGAGTGAGAAAAAAGGAGGGAGGCCGATGGCTGTATCCCGTTCACCCGCGAATGGCTCATCCCGACGAGAGCAGCAACATCCGCAATATGCCACCGACCGAGCTGCGCTCGATGAGCTGATGGTGCAGGCTCAGGAGAGGCCCCTCTCCGAGTGGGTGCTGGCGGAAGTCGCCCGTTTGCGCATCCGTTACCACGGCTTCCCCGGCGCCTGGGATCTGCAGCGGGATTTGGATCAGATCTTGGAACAGTGGGGCATGAGCGAAGAAGAGCTGTTCGCCCAGACCCGCCAGATCCATGCCCGCGGCCAGGTGTACGACCGCAGCTTTAGCACGCGAGACGACTGGGCCTAGTGGAGGGTTTGGGTCGGGATCCCTTACCCCCCTGAGAGAGGGGAGTTTGCCGGTTGTTCATGAGACGTGAAGCTGCTCGGCAAAGACAGGATCCAAAGGCACATCCAGGGCGGCAATCACCTTAGTCCAGAAGTTCATAAAGCCAATCCAAGCCGATAGCTCCACCAGATCTTCATCTGACCAAATGGCTTTTAGCTGGGCAAAGAAGCTGTCGGTCACCACCATGCTGGGCACGGTCATCCGCTCAGCGTACTCGATGGCCAGCTTTTCCGCCTCGGTGTAGAGGGTGCTGGTGCGGGCCTGGGCCACCGCCGCAATTTTGGCCGGGGTAGCTCCGTGCTTCTGCGCCTGCAGGGTATGGTAGGGCAGGCAGTAGTGGCGGCAGCCGTTGATTTGGGCAATGCGGATGCTGACCAGCTCCTTCAGCTCTTCAGGCAAGTTGGGGTTTTGGGTGTGCAGCGCCCCGTAGAGGTTCATCACGGCTCGCATCAGTTGGGGCTTGTGGGCCATCACCTGCAAGGGGTTCAGGGCGGTGCCGTAGGTTTTCTCCAGGCTTTCGTAAACCTTTTGCAGTTGCTTATCGGCTTTCTCTGGGGTAACAGGAGGGATCCGCATGGACAGTCTGTAAAATTGCAGCATTCTCGACTTTAGCGCGTCTGGGGGATCCGCCCAAGCCTGAGGGGCGCTTCACGGTCTGGGGGAGGGATCCCTTCTCCGCCTGAAACCAGGCACCTGCCTCCCTTCTTAACTTGTCAAGGGTCAAGGATTGCCCAAGGATTGCTCAACGGCTTCCACCTGCTGCTGGGTGGCGGTAGCCCCTTGGTTGAGGGTTTGCTGGATCTGTTCCCGAGATTGGTAAATCTGCAGCGGCCCACCTTGAGGGATCCCTTGCTGGGCAGCTTCTGGGCTGGCTTGCTCTGGTCTCGGCTCCGAACTCAGCGGGTTGCGATAGAGGCGGTTAACCAGCAAAAATCCCACCAGCACCACAGCAGTTGCCACCAAAAGCCGAACCATACTCGGATCCCTTGCAAGCATCTGGTTCTAGAATGCCCAAAAAGAGGAGCAGGTATCCGATGTCGGGCAAAGTTGCGCAAACTTCCCAGCCGGTACGGGTTGGCATTGGCGGCCCGGTGGGATCTGGAAAAACCGCTTTGGTGGAAAAGCTCTGCTTGGCGCTGCGGGACCACCTGTCTTTGGCGGTGGTGACCAACGATATCTATACCCGCGAGGATGCCGAGTTTTTGGTGCGGGCCAAGGCCCTGGAGGCAGAGCGGATCATTGGCGTAGAAACCGGCGGCTGCCCCCACACCGCCATTCGGGAAGATGCCTCCCTCAACCTAGACGCCATTCAGGAGCTGGAGCGCCGCTTTTGCCCCCTGGATCTCATCTTGGTGGAATCGGGGGGGGACAACTTGGCAGCTACCTTCAGCCCGGAGCTGGTGGACGCCTGCATTTACGTCATCGACGTGGCCGAAGGGGACAAGATCCCGCGCAAAGGCGGGCCGGGGATCACCCGCTCCGACCTGCTGGTGATCAACAAGATCGATCTGGCTCCCTATGTGGGAGCAGACTTGGGGGTGATGGAACGGGATGCCCGTCGCATGCGGGGAGATAGGCCCTTTGTCTTTACCAACCTGCGCACGGGTGAGGGGCTGGAGCAGGTTCTCAGTTGGCTGGAGCGGGAGGTGCTGTTTCGCCCCATCAAGGCCGACCCCCCCTCGGTGAGCCGCCTGTGAACTTCGGTAAGGCCATCTTGAAGGCAACCCGCCGAGGCGACCATACCCACATTTGGGAGTATTCTCAGGCTCCCTTGCAATGGCTGGGATCCCCTGGGGAGCCACCTGTGTACTACCTGCGCAACCCCAACGGCGGCCTGCTGGGTGGGGATCGCCACCGGATCGAGATCGGGCTGGGGCCAGGCTCGGCGCTGGAAATTCGCACCCAAGGGGCAATGCGGCTACATCCCGGCTTGATTCGGCAACAGGTCAAGGTCAAGCTGGCCCCCACCAGCCAGTTGATCTGGATCCCTCACCCGACCATTCCGGGGGCAGGGGCAGACTTTCGCCAGCAGGTGCAGATCGAACTGGATCCCACAGCCCGCCTGGCCTATGCCGAGATCTGGACTGCCGGACGGCTGGCCATGGACGAACGCTGGCAGTTTGAACATCTTGCCAACTGCTTGCAAGTTTGGGTCACTGCTGGGATCCCATCCTCCCCCGAGGGGAGAAAACTCTGGCTGCAGGAACACATAGACCTGCACTTTCCCCATCGGCAGGTCTCCGCCGCGTCAGTGCTGGGATCCCATCTCTGTTGGGGATCCCTGTACTTGCTGGGGGATTGGCCGGAACCCACTTGGCTGACCGTTCACATCAGCGGAACGGAGTCCCCATACTGGCTGGTCAAGTCTCCGGATCCCATCTGTAAGGGTTGGATTCTGCGCCAGGTGGGGCCACAGGCAGAGGCCATTTGGCGGCATTTTGGCCAGGTTGCACTACAGCTTGCTCAAGCCAAGGGTGGCTCACCCCAGGGGTGGTAGACTAAGGCTGACTCAAACCAACTGGTTGACCCAAGGCCGGGACGGAGTCCTTTGAACGCTGCTCAACGGATTCTCAGACGCTCTGTCCTCAGGGGGCGAAGTCGCTGGCTGCTCCTCTACGAGAAGGGGATGGCCCTGCTGGCCCTGAGCAACCTGTGCTTGGTGCTCTTCGACATGAGCTATGTGCCTGGGCGAGATTTTTGGCTCCAGGGTCGGGTGCAAATTTTTGGCGCCTTTGGTCCTCCCATTCCGCTGCCGATTCTCTCCGAAGAAACCAGCCGTTCCCCGGTGACCGACCTATACGATCCCATCAAAGGTATCGAGCCCAACCCCGAAACCCAGCGCTACTTGGCCTTGGTGGATGAGCTGCGCCAGGTTACCCTGCGGTTTGGCGTGGAGTCGGAAGCGGCAGCACCGATCCTGGCCCGCTTGCGGGAGCTCAGCGACGAGATGATTGAGACCAATCCCTTTCAGGGCGCCAACAAAACTGGCCAGTTTGTGCGTATCCTCAATTTGATGCGGGAGCACATCCCAGAAGCCGACTCTGCCAGAGCCGCCTTTGCCCGCTTTTGGACTGCTGAGTACTTGGCCAGCGCCGATCCCGCAGATGGAATCGAATTTTTCCAGACCCGGCTGCGCCCCCTCTTCGAGACCAACTATTTCCGCCCCATTGGTGAGAGCGGTAACCCTGTTGACTTTTTCCCGGTGCTGGATTTTCCCTTCGTGCTTCTGTTTGGGCTGGAATTTTTGCTGCGCACGGTGGCCATCAGCCGCCGCTACACCGGCGTCAATTGGCTGGATGCCATGCTCTGGCGTTGGTACGATGTGCTGTTGCTGCTGCCCTTTTGGCGCTGGCTGCGGGTGATCCCCGTCACCATCCGGCTGGGACAAGCGCAGTTGCTGGATCTGGAGCGGGTACGCGCCCAGGTGAGCCAGGGCTTTGTTACCAACTTCGCCGAGGATCTGACGGAAGTCATTGTTGTGCGGGTGATCAACCAAATCCAGGGATCCATTCAGCGGGGATCCCTGCCCCTGCTGCCGGCAGCGCGTACCCAGCGCGACTACATTGATATCAACAACACCAACGAGCTGGAGGCGATTGCCAACCTGGTTTTTCGCATTGTTCTCTACCGCGTTTTGCCCCAGGTGCAACCGGAATTGCAACAACTGCTCCGCTACAACCTGGATGGCCTGCTCAAGCAGTTGCCTGCCATGCAAACTCTAGAACAGCTTCCCGGCCTGGGATCCCTGCCTGGCCAACTGACGGAGCGCCTGGCCAACGAGCTGACCACCACCACCTACAAAACCCTGACGGGCAGTTTCGAGGATCCCGTCGGCTCCAAGCTGGCAGCGCAACTGATGCAGCGGTTTGGTGAGGTCTTGGCACGGGAACTCAGCCAGGAGCATGCTTTGGAGGAAATTCGCTCTCTCCTGCAAGACTTGCTGGAAGAGATCAAAATTAACTACGTCGAGCGGCTATCCCACGAGGATCTGGAGGAGGTGATGGAGCAAACCCGCCAGCTTCGGCAAAAGGCCCAGCAACTGGAGAAAGACCGCCGCCGATAGAGTTCGGGGGATTGGTTGACGAGGTTTCGCCAGTTCAGTAGGATAATGGTTCCAAGTCGGGCGAGTGGCGAAACTGGTAGACGCACCGCACTCAAAATGCGGCGGGAAACCGTGTCGGTTCGAATCCGACCTTGCCCATGCTCCTCAAATCTGTAGGGCTCGCCGCTTTCTGTGTTTGGTAGGTTGATCCGTCTTGCCTCTTCTCACAGGGGTTTGGTGATAGAACCAGCCAAGCCCTTCTGGAGCAGGGTGCCAGCGGGACGGAGTCCTTAGATAGGGCAGCCAGAATCGGGCTCATCCTGCATCCTAGAGATGAAGCTCTAGCCGCTAAACTGGGGAATCATGGATGCAACTTTGGAATCTTTCTTTGCCTCTGCCACCCAAATTGGGCTAGGTCTAGCAGGCTTGCTGGCTGTGCTCACCCTGCTGGCCTGGATCCGCAATTGGCCCTTGAAGTTTGCGCTGGTGGGCTACACGGCGTTTGCGCTGGTTTTAACAGCGGGATGTTTTGCCCTCAGCTTGGGGCCGATCTTTCGCTCCCGCATTCCCGGTGCTGCCCCCTACACCACCGTCTATGACCAAGGGGCGGATCGAGCGGTTATTGCTGTCAGCCCGGATATCACCCCAGAGCAACTGATCCTCACCCTGAAGCAGGCGGCCAGCGATTTGGGATCCCCGGGCCGCTTCTCCACCGGTTCGCCGGTGTTCACCTTGCGGGCCCGCACCGTCATCCATCCCGAGCCGGGAGTTTCCGAGCCGTTGCTCTTGGGCACGCTGCAACAGCCGTTGGGAAAGCGCCTGCGCACCCCAGAAGAACAACAGCAGCAGCAGATCCATCTAGAGGAAGAGGCCTTTGCCCGGCTGCGGAAGTTGGCCCAGGGTCAGGCTTCTGCCGCCTTGTCTGCAGAGGAAGCGGAAGAGCCAACCACCGGGATCCCACTTGCCCAGTCTTGAGCGCTGAGCCAGCGGCGCAGATCCTGTCCCACCCGGTCGGGGATCTCCCAGGGAAAGAGATGAGCCACGTTGGGATAGACAATGCAGGTGCAGTGGGGCAGGGCGCGGGCTGTGGCCAGGCTGCTGTTGGCGGTGATGTGGCGATCCCGCTCGCCGGCCATAAGCAGTACCGGGATGCGAATTCGGTGCAGATCTCCCTCGCGGTTGTAGCCCCGTTGCAAAGCGGCGCGCAGAGCTTGGCGAGCCTGGGGGGAGGTGTGCAGATAGGCGGGCAAGGCCATGTGCGCCAAATACCGATAGGCCGTTGGGGTCTGTTGCTGCATCAGGTAGCGGTAAAGGGAGCGACGGCCAAAGGTCTCGATGTTCCATTCCCAGCCGGGCCAAAGCCAGTTGAGCAGCGAGGCAACGCCGGTGTTGACCTGATCCCAAAAATCGGTGGGGGGATGGTTGCTGCGGGGGCAGGCGGCACTGGCCACCAAGACCAAACCCTTTACCCGCTGCGGCAGCCGCAAAGCCAACTCCAGGGCCAGGATCCCGCCCAAAGACCAGCCCAGCACCAGACACGCCTGCCAGCCCAGGCGATTGAGCAGTAATTCCAAATCCTCCAGGTGCTCCTCCATCTCGAAGGGATCCACCACCTGCGAACGTCCATAGCCGCGCAGATCTGGCGCCACACAGGGGTGCATTCCCGCCACTGCCTCTGCAAATACCGCCATGCAGTCGGCATTGCCCGGATGGCCGTGGAGCATCAAGATTGGGAGGGAGGGGATCCCTTTTCCCCAAGTACGGTAGTGGAGCTGCAGGCCCATCGCGTCAGCAGTGCAGTTCCCGACTGCTGTAGGCATAACACTCTGGATAGCATCTAGACAGCAGGGTTAGGCGCTGGCCGCCTTCTTCGGAGTGGGCTGGAGCTTTACCCCGTTGGGAATGCAAATTAAGTTTTGATCCAGCACCTGCACAAACCCTTTCGAACGCAGGGATCCCAGAAGACGAGTCACCGTCACGCGGGTGGCCCCAATGGCATCCCCAATCTGGGCATGGGTAAGGGGCCAGGGGAGATACATCCCTTGTTCACAGGGCTGTCCATACTCTTCGATCAACAGGCTCAAGAAGCCCTTGAGGCGATCGATGGCGCGCCGTTGGCCCAGATTTCCCAACCACAGCAGCTTCCGTTGCAGTTGCTGGCGGAAGTTTTCCTGAATCTTCTGGTGCAGATAGGGCCACTGCTCCAGATCCTGCCAGTAAAACCACATCACCGTGGTGCGATCGGCGTGGGTGCAGGCTTTCAACTCAAAGCGCTCTGGGTTGCTCAGCTCAAAAGGAAATCCAGCCGTGATGAACCCAACAAAGACCTCCCGCCGCTCTGGAGTTTGGCTGACCAGGCGCACCACTCCCTCTTGGGTGATGTACACCAATCCCGGACGAGTGGGAATGCGCACGTCTTTGGGAAAGGTGCGACAGCGGTAGTGCTCCTCGGCCCACTGGCAAAGCTCACGCCATTCCTGAGCCTCTGTTGCCGATGTGATGGAAACAAGTGACATGAGATCAACTTCCTGTCGCTCGAGCGACCTGATGGGTTTTACAGACTTTCCAGCTTTACCCGGCTGTAGGCTATGCAACGCTTCCGCGTTCGCGCCGGCGGTGCGGAGCACCTACACGTCAACGGGACGGAGTCTTAGGAAGATGGGGATGGAGAAACAGCAAGATACACACAAGAAGGCAAATACAAAGAGGAAGGAAACCGCAGGGTTTACTTTACCTTAGCTTCATAATGGCACTTGACCTCATAGGGTGACATTGTGTTCCTACTGATATTGTTCAAAAGGCTACGTCCAATAATAACCCCAAGAAGCCGTAAATTTTCAGATTCTGCCGCTGAACTCGGCTACCTGGGGGATCAGCGCAGATCATTGGGTCAGACTGGTGTATGTCTAAGGGCGGGTGTGGGGTGGCTGGGATGAATATTCTCATCAGCAACGACGATGGCATCCAGGCGGCAGGGGTGCGGTGTTTGGCGGCAGCGCTGGCCCAGCTGGGGGGGCACCAGGTAACGGTGGTCTGTCCGGATCGGGAGCGCTCGGCCACCGGCCACGCCCTGACGTTGCACAAGCCGCTGCGGGTGGATCCGGTGCGGGAGGGATTTCCTCCAGAAGTGCAGGCCTGGGCCTGTTCGGGCACCCCTTCCGACTGTGTCAAGTTAGGTCTGGACGGGCTATTGGATCGTCCTCCCGATTGGGTGATTTCCGGCATCAATCAGGGAGCCAATCTGGGCACGGATGTGCTCTACTCCGGCACCGTCTCGGCGGCAATGGAAGGGCTATTGGAAGGGATCCCTAGCCTGGCAGTAAGCTTGGCCAGTTTTACCCATCAGGATTTTCAACCAGCGGCCCAGGTGGTGCTGAAGCTACTGGAGAAACTGAGCCTGAAACCCCTGGGGGAGCCGATGCTGTTGAACATCAACGTGCCCCCCCTAGCGCTGGCTGAAATACGCGGCATGGTCTTGGCCCGCCTGGCCTGGCGCAAGTACACAGATCTCTACGAGAAACGGGTGGATCCGCGCGGCAAGGCCTACTACTGGCTAGCTGGAGAGGTGGTGGAAGAGGAGGTGGATCCCTGTTCGGACGTGCGGGCGGTTGCTGAGGGCTATGTGTCGATTACGCCCCTGCAGCC
>NZ_JANSIC010000077.1:7197-11291 GCF_047461955.1 Synechococcus sp. R55.7 | reverse complement strand
CTCCAACAGCAGTTGCTGGTTCAAAAGAATCCGAGCGGCTTGAGCTGGGGGATCCCCGCTGCCGGTCGTCGAGGGATTGGGACTGGGGATATCCAGACTGACCTGCACCTGAGGGCTGCTGGCCTGTAGCAAAATCTCTTCCAACCGTTGCTTCAGCAGACGGAGGCGAGCGGGGGCATCGGGGGTGCGCAGGGTCAAAACCAGCTCACTCCCCACCCGAAACTCGCTTTCTGCCCAGGTTGCCTCGCTCCGCCAACTCCCCATCAGCCCACCCACGAGCAGGATCCCTGCCCACCTCGCCATCCTTGCCGGCCCCCTTACCGGGGGTGAAGCGCTCCTCTGTGGCCTTGACAAGTTCACTAACCTCGCCTCTCCCCTGCAGGACTCCTTGATCTTAGCCGCTACCCTAGATACATCTGTTCTCTTGACCCTATGCCGTTGGCAAGCTCGGCTTCTTTGTCATTGTTCTAAGGTCATCATGCGGATCCCGACTTCCACCTATCGCATTCAGTTTCATGCTGGGTTTGACTTCGACGCAGCACGACAGATTGTTCCCTACCTGAAGTTGCTGGGCATCAGTGACTTGTATGCCTCTCCCATCTTCCAAGCCCGCAAAGGCAGCACCCACGGCTACGACGTGGTGGATCCCAGGCAGATTAACCAGGAACTGGGGGGAAGCGAAAAGTTTGAGCTCTTGTGGGAAGCCCTCAATCAGCAGGGAATAGGCTGGATCCAGGACATTGTGCCCAATCACATGGCCTACGATGGCCAGAACCAGATGCTCATGGATGTTCTGGAGAGTGGCCCCAACTCAGATTTTGTTGACTACTTTGATGTGAATTGGAATCACTCTTACCTGGGGATCAAAGGCAGAATCTTAGCCCCTTTCTTGGGAGATTTCTACGACAAATGTTTGGAGTCGGGTCAAATCCAGCTTCGTTATGATGCCGATGGCCTAAGTATTAACTACTACAACTTGAGGTTCCCCCTCAATATTGACACCTATGCGGATGTTTTTACCTACAACCTGAGCAAGCTGCGGCGAAAATTGGGACGCAGCCATCCCGACTACGTCAAGTTACTCGGGATCCTCTTCAGCCTGAAATTCATTCCCAGCAAGGAAGATCTCCTAGAGCGCACCGATCAAATTAGCTTTGCCAAGCATTCTTTGTGGGAACTCTACACGTCTAGCCAACCTATCCAGAGCTTTTTTGACGAGAACATTGCCATTTTTAACGGCAAGCCAGGGGATCCGTCAAGCTTTGACCTGCTGGATAGTCTTCTGGCGCGGCAAAATTTTCGCCTTTCCTTCTGGAAGGTGGGTGCTGAGGAGATCAATTATCGTCGTTTCTTTACCATTAACGAGCTGATCTCGCTGCGGGTAGAAGATCGCGAAGTGTTTCGCAAAACCCATCAGCTTATCTTTAAGCTTGCAGAACAGGGGCGTTTTAGTGGTTTGCGCATCGATCATATCGATGGGTTGTTCAATCCCGAAGAGTATCTCCATCGCCTGCGGGAACGCTGCCCAAATCTTTACATCGTGGTAGAGAAAATACTAGAGGCCAATGAAAGTCTGCCCCAAAGCTGGCCGGTTCAGGGCACAACGGGCTATGATTTTTTAGCTAAGCTCAACGGCATCTTTTGTCAAGAAGAAAATGCAGAGGCTTTTGACTCTCTCTATCAAAATTTCACAAATCTACGGCATTCCCCAGAGCAGGTTATCGAAGATAAAAAACGCCTGATCATCGAGCGCAACCTGTCAGGAGATATGGATAACCTTGCTTTTTTGCTCAAACAGATCACCAGCCACCATCGCTATGCCAATGACTTTACCCTCTACAGTTTACGTCGAGCTTTGGTAGAAGTTTTGGTGTGCTTTCCGGTCTACCGCGTCTATATCCACGAAGGGATCCTCAGTCCAGAAGGTCAACAGGTAATTTGTCAAGCCGTGGAGAAGGCCAAGGAGAATCTGCCCGTTTTGGTGAATGAGCTGAATTTTATTCAGCGCTTTCTCTGCCTGGAGTCTCTGGAAAATTTATCAGACCAGGAGAAAAATGAGCAGATCCATTTTGCCATGCGCTTGCAGCAGTTGGCCGGCCCTCTCATGGCCAAAGGGGTAGAAGATACTGCTTTTTATGTGTACAACCGCCTTTTATCTCTCAATGAAGTCGGCGGGGATCCCTGTCGCTTTGGCCTTTCGGTGCAAGAGTTTCACCGCTTTAATCAAGAGCGGGCAGCTCGGTGGCCTCTGTCCATGAATGCTTCTGCCACCCACGACACCAAGCGTGGCGAAGATGTGCGGGCCCGGCTGAATGTGCTTTCTGAAATCCCCGCCGAGTGGGAAAAGCACATCAACCTTTGGCATGAACTGAACCTCGGCTACAAAGTCCGCAGCAAACAAGCCAAGCGCTCAGAACTGCCGGATCGCAATGACGAGTATTTGCTCTACCAGACATTGCTCGGCTCTTATCCCTTCCAACCGGAAGAGGTACCCCAGTTCGTACAGCGGGTCAAAGATTATGCCATCAAAGCAGTGCGGGAAGCTAAAGTTCACACCGCTTGGCTTCGCCCCGATACCGAGTACGAAGAAGCCACTACCGCCTTTATCGAACGGATCCTTCAAGGTCCTAACCCCTTTTTGGAGTCCTTTTTGCCTTTCCAACGGAAAGTTGCTCACTTTGGCATTTTTAATTCTCTCTCACAGACGCTGATCAAGCTCACCAGCCCTGGGATCCCGGATATTTACCAAGGCACGGAACTGTGGGATTTGAGCATGGTGGATCCCGACAATCGTCGGCCTGTGGATTTTTCCCGTCGCCTCGCCTATCTAGAAGAAATTCAACGGCGGGTTAAACAGGATCCTCTCCAACTCATTGCGGATTTGCTACTACACCGCAGCGACGGACGCATTAAGCTGTTTCTGATTCATCATGTGCTCAAGGCCCGCCAGGAACAGCCCCAATTGTTTCTCGAGGGCAGCTACATTCCTCTGCAAATCAGCGGATCCCATGCTGACCATGTTGTGGCTTTTGCCCGTCAGCACAGTAAGCAGGTATTGCTCACGGCGGTGCCGCGTTTTTTAACAAAGTTGATCGACGAAACCCAAGATCCTCTGGGAGAATCCGTTTGGGCAGATACCGAAATTCATCTGCCGCGCTGGAAGCGGCTGGACTGGGTGAACGGGCTAACCCAGGAAAGGATCCCTGCCGGCGAAACCTTGCCGGTGGGCGTTGTCTTAAAATCCTTCCCGGTGGCCCTGTTGTGGGGACAATCCCGCTAGCGGCCTAGGCGGGGGCTAGGGCCTGAAAATGGACGATGCGGGCAAACTCTTGGGGGTCTAGGCTGGCCCCTCCCACCAACACGCCGTCGATCTCAGGCTGGGCCATCAGCTCATCGATGTTGCCGGCCTTCACCGAGCCGCCATACAAAATGGGCAGTTGGGCATTGCCCAAGTGTTGCCGGATCAAGCCGATGACCCGGTTGGCCTCTTGGGCTGCGCAAGTCTGGCCGGTGCCGATGGCCCAAATGGGCTCATAGGCAATCACCAAGTTCCCCAGATCGATCCCCGGCAAGGCGCGATCCAATTGCCCCACAATCCAAGACTCGGTCAAGCCTTGCTCCCGCTGCTGCTGGCTTTCTCCCACACAGAGGATGGGGGTAAGGCCGTGCCGCTGGGCGGCTGCCAGACGCCGATTGACGGTTTCGTCCGTCTCGCCGAAGTACTGCCGCCGTTCGCTGTGGCCGACGATGACATAGCGCACCCCCAATTCCGCCAGCATGGGGCCGGAAATTTCCCCGGTAAAAGCTCCCTGATCCTCCCAATGTAGGTTTTGTGCTCCCACGGCTATGTCGGATCCGCGGCTTTGCTCTGCCACCACCGCCAGGTCTGTAAAGGGCACACATAGGATGATCTGCCGCTGGGATGCTGACCCTGACGGCGATGACCGTAAAGCCAGGCCCAACTCTCGCAGAAACTCGCGAGCCTCAGCCTGAGTCTTGTGCATTTTCCAGTTGCCGGCGATGAGGATGGGGCGCAAGATGGATCCTCCCTTAGAGACAACAGAAGGAAGGGATCCCGCAAGCAGAAAGCCCAA
>NZ_JANSIC010000077.1:4501-7097 GCF_047461955.1 Synechococcus sp. R55.7 | reverse complement strand
GCGGGATCCCCCTGAGCAACAAGAAAGGGTCTGAGTAGATTTTTGTAACAATTCCTCTCATAATAGGATCGACGATGCAGATGGATCCCTGACCATGAATGGCTCGCAACCGGATCCCGGTGCTCAACCCCGTTCTCCCCAGACACCGAGGCTCATTGAGTTGCCGGAAGATGAAACCGATGCGCAGCTCAGCGATCCCCTGCGGATGCAGCGCTACGAATGTCGTTCTTGTGGCTATGTTTACGAACCGGCCAAGGGGGATCAGCTCAATCGGATCCCGGCGGGCGTGCCGTTTGAGGAATTGCCAGCCGATTGGAAATGTCCGGTGTGCCGAGCCGGTAAGCGCTCGTTCCAAGCAGTGGGCGCCAAGGGCAAGCCTTCCGGTTTTCAAGAGAACTTGCGCTACGGCCTGGGGGTGAACGTGATGACCCCTGCTCAAAAGAACCTGCTGATCTTCTTGGGACTGGCGCTGGGATTTTTATTTTTGATGAGTTTCTATTTCGTCGAGTGAGGGTCAAGATGTTCAAACCCCTGAGGCTGGTGCTGCTGATTGCTGTCTCGGTGCTGCTGATGGCGGCGGGGATGCCCAACATGCGGGTGGTCCCCTGGCAGCAGGTGGAAGTGCCCACCCAGAACATTCTGCTGGACATTGCCTTCACCGGCACCACCCCTTCCCATGGCTGGTTGGTGGGAGACAAGGCGACGCTGCTGGAATCCCGCGATGGGGGTCTGCACTGGCAGGTGCGGGAGCTGCCGGGTCTGGAGCCGGAAGCCTACCTGGCCTCCATTAGCTTTGCTGGGGCAGAAGGCTGGGTGGCCGGGCAGCCGAAGATCCTCCTCCACACCCTAAACGAGGGATCCGACTGGACTTCCATCCGCCTCAACAACCAACTGCCAGGGGAGCCGCTCTTGATCCAGGCTCTGGGCCCTGGCGCCGCCGAAATGGTGACCAATGTGGGGGCCATCTACCGCACCGAAGATGGCGGTCAGACCTGGCATGCCCAAGTGGATGAGCCGATTGGGGCCATCAAAAACATTGCCCGCGGCCCTGAAGGCGAATATCTGGCGGTGTCGTCGCGGGGCAGCTTCTACTTTCTGTACACTCCTGAAAGTCGCACCTGGAAGCCCTACCCGCGGGAAAGCTCCCGCCGCATTCAAAACATGGGCTTTGGCCCCCACGGCAGCGCTTGGAAATTGAACCAAGGGGCGGAGATCGCCTTTACCGATGACTTCACCTCCGGCCAGTGGTCGTCGCCGCTGCGTCCAGGGCGGGCCCTCAGCTTTGGCTACCTCAATGCCGCCTACCAGAACGACCACGACCTGTGGGTGGTGGGGGGTGGCGCTACCCTGATCCACAGCCCTGATGGTGGCAAAACCTGGGAACAGGCCAAGAAACTCAGCAACATCCCCGCCAACTTCTACAGCATTGAGTTTTTCGGCCCCGAGCAAGGGTTTATTCTGGGGCAACGGGGCACCCTCTTGCGCTATGTCAGCTCCAACAACTCCTGAAGGTCTCAGGGATCCCTAATCGGCACACGGGTGGACACACGCGCCAAGGATCCAGCTTCACGCCCGCGGCTGCTGGTTGCTGCCAGTGGCACTGGTGGCCACATTTTTCCGGCTTTGGCTATTGCCGAGCAGTTGCCCGACTGGCAGATCGAATGGCTGGGGGTGCCGGATCGGATGGAAGGGAAGCTGGTGCGGGAGCGCTATCCCTTGCACCGGGTTGTCATGTCCGGCTGGCAGGGATCCCCTCTCCACAGGCTGCAGGCCTTGGCCCAACTGGCCCGTGCGACCCTACAAGTGCGCCGACTCCTTATGTCGGGACGGTTTGATATTGTCCTGACCACCGGTGGGTACATTGCCGCTCCGGCCATTTTGGCCGCCTGTTCGCTGGGGGTGCCGGTGTTGCTGCACGAGTCCAATCGGATCCCGGGCAAAGTGACCCGTTGGTTGGGGAGATTTTGTCAGGTGGTGGCGCTGGGCATGGCAGAGACGGCAGAGCATTTGCCAGGGGTGGCTGCCCAAGTGGTGGGTACGCCGGTGCGGGCCGAGTTCTACACGCCCCAGCCTTTCCCTGCCGACCTCCCCATTCCCGACGGGGATCCCCTCATTGTGGTCATGGGGGGCAGCCAAGGGGCGCGGGGCCTCAACCGCATGGTGGCCACCTGTGCCCCAGCTTGGTTGGAGGCGGGGGCCTGGATTGTGCATTTGACCGGCGGCAGCGAAGCTCAAGATCCGGAAGCCAGGATCCCCAGCCATCCCCGCTACCGGCCCTTTCCTTTCCGTCGAGATGTAGCTGCCTTGTTGCAGCGGGCCAACTTTGCCATTAGCCGCGCCGGAGCCATGAGCCTGGCGGAGTTGCTGACCACCGCCACCCCAGCCATTTTGATCCCCTATCCCTTTGCCGCTGAGGATCATCAGTATCAGAATGCTCTGGCCTTTGTGGGGCGCGGTGGGGGGGTGGTCATGCGAGAATCCGAAGAGAATCTGGACTTGCTGCGGCAAACGGTGTTGACCTGGTTGGCCCAGCCGCAGGTGGTTGCCCAAATGGCCGCTCGCTTGCAGGCCGCAGCTCCTCCCAATGCCAGCAAGG
>NZ_JANSIC010000077.1:0-4401 GCF_047461955.1 Synechococcus sp. R55.7 | reverse complement strand
GATCTCCTGGACGAGTTGGTGGGCACGATCCTTTCCCAGAACACCACCGATGCCAACAGCAGCCGTGCCTTCCGCGCCCTCAAAGCCGCCTTTCCCTCTTGGGAAGCGGTCTTGGCTGCCGACCCGGCAGATCTGGCCCAGGTGATCCGCTCCGGCGGCTTAGCCCACCTCAAGGCAGTCCGAATTCAGGAGATCCTGGCTGCCATTCAAGAACGACAGGGATCCCTGAGTCTGGACTTTCTAAGAGAGCTAGACGATGCTGGCGCCCTCGATTTTTTGCTCTCCCTGAAAGGGGTAGGGCTGAAGACCGCCACCTGTGTGTTGTTGTTCGGGCTGGGTCGGGATCTCTGCCCGGTGGATACCCATGTGCATCGAGTGGCCAACCGTCTGGGCTTGGTGCGGGCCAAACATCCCGACGACACTTTTGCTCAGCTTTCCCCTCAGATCCCCAGAGGCAAAGCCTATTCCCTGCACGTCAACTTTGTCCGGCTGGGCAAGCGCATTTGCAAGGCCCGTATGCCCGAATGTGGCCGCTGCCCGCTGCGTCCCACCTGCCCCTCTGGGCGGCAGCGTTGATCCCGACAGCAGGGCTCTATTCTGCGGGCGCAGTAGAAGCATCTGGGATCCCCTCTTGTCCGTTCCTGCCGGCGTCTCTCTCTGCTGGGGGAACTTCCAACTCCAGGGCTTGCCGCACCGATTGAATCTCTTGGGAGAGCAGCACCCGCTCTCGATCCAACAGGCCGACGATCTGCTCCGGGTCTTCCCGCGAGACCACTGGCAATTGGCGCAAATCGTATTCGTACATCGGCTCAGCTGCCACCGCTACCGCCTCATCGGGGAAGGTGGTGAGAACCGGAGATTGGCTGACCTCCTGTACGGTTAGCTCCGCCAACTCCGCCGCCTCCTTATGGGCCAAGGCCCGCTCCAGGTCTTCCAGGGTGAGAATGCCCCGCAGCCGCTCCTGTCCGTCCACCACCAACGCGCTATGGCACTTTTGCTGCAGCAAACTCTCCAGAGCTTCTCGCAGCGGTGTGTCTTGCCGAAGCAAAAGAGATGGGGGCACCATCACCTCTTGCACCGTCAGCTCTCTAGGCTCCTGCCCAAGGACTCCGTCAAGCGTTGCGTGGCGATAGCGACGGGCGGAAGGGTAGATGGCCGGCGAATGCAACTGCTCCGTCAGCCAGATGCTCAAACCCACTGCCGCCATCACCGGCAGCGCAATGTGATAGTCCCGCGTCATCTCAAACAGCAGCAAGATGGCCGTTAGCGGAGCCCGCACGCTGGCCGCCAACACCGCCGCCATGCCCACCATGGCGTAGGCAGCAGGGGGAGACAAGGCAATCAAGGGCAAAGCTTGAGATAGCACCTGACCGTAGCCTGCCCCCAGCACTGCCCCCATGAACAAAGCCGGGGCAAAGGTTCCCCCCACAAAGCCGCTGCCCAGGCTCAAAGCGCTCAGCAACAGCTTGCCCAATAGGAGCAGGCCCAGATGGCCAAGAGAAAAGGGAACGGCCTGCAGAATCGACTCAATGGTTTCATAGCCCACCCCCAACGCCAATGGGATCCCCAAACCTGCGCAGCCCAGGATCCCGCCCCCCAAAATGGGCTTGCTCCAAGCTGGCCAGGCCGCCAGGGGGCCACTGTTGAACAGGTGCTTGCCCCACTCCAGGGTGTAGCTGAAGGCCATAGAAACCAGGCTGGCCAAAAAGCCCAAGCCGAGATACAGAGGTACCTCCAGCAAGCTGTGGATCTCGTAGTCCGGCAAGACAAAAGCCGGCTGGGTGATGGTGGGCAAAAGAAAAGCGGGTTGTGCCCCCAACCCCACCTGGGCGATCAAGGCGGAGACCACCGCCGCCAACACCACCACACTGACAGCAGAAGTGGTGAAGGTGCGGGCCAAAGCCAGCTCCAGCGCCAAAAACACCCCGGCAATGGGCGCGTTAAACCCTGCCGCCAGGCCAGCCGCTGCTCCGGCAGCCATCAACAGTTGCACCCGCTCCCGCGAGAGGCGTAGGTTTTGCCCCAGCAGGGATCCCAGCAAAGCGCCACTTTCCACACTGGGGGCCTCAGGGCCAAGGGAAGCTCCCGCGCCCAACGAGATGGCAGCCGCCAAGAGCTTGAGCGGGATCCACCAGGGCTGAAGTGCCAAAGGACGAGCAGGACTCACCAAGCTGGAGAGGCTCAAGTTGGGAAAGGGCACAACTGCCCCCAAAGCGCCGATCAGCAGGCCCCCCAACACCGGCGCCAAAGCCAGCGGCCAGGATCCCAGCAGCCACAGGCCATAGTGTTCTGCAGCCCTGCCGAGGCCATCCACGAGGGTGTCCTGCAGCAGATAGCGCCACCAGCCAATCAAGTAGCGAAATCCAACCACCAACAGCCCCGTGGCCAACCCCACTGCCGCCGCCAGCAGCAGCAGCAGGTTCTCGGAGGAGAGGCGCAGGCGGAGAGCGGGGGCGCTGTTCATGATGGCTCAGGGGCTTTGGGAAGGCAGGGTCAAGATCTCTACACCGGTTTCGGTAACGGCGACCGTATGTTCAAATTGGGCCGAGAGCTTGCCATCCAAAGTGACCGCCGTCCACCCGTCGGAGAGCACCTTCACCTCCCAGGTGCCCTCGTTGATCATCGGCTCGATGGTGAACACCATGCCGGGGCGGAGTTTCTCCCCTTTTCCTCGCTCGCCGTAGTGGGGGATCTGGGGAGCAGTGTGGAATTGCCGTCCCACCCCATGCCCGACAAAATCGCGCACCACGCTGTAGCCCTGGGCCTCGGCATATTCTTGAATGGCAGCGCCAATGTCGCCGACTCTCCCCCCCGGCTTGACGGCAGCAATGCCCCGCCGCAGACATTCTTCGGTCACCTCCACCAAGCGCCGCGCCCGCTCAGAAGGCTGTCCGACAAAGAAGGTTTTGGACGTATCGCCGTGGTAGCCATCCAAAACCGGGGTGACATCGATGTTGATGATGTCGCCTTCTCGCAGGATCTGCTTGGGGCTGGGAATGCCGTGGCAGACCACGTGGTTGACGCTGGTGCAGATGGATTTGGGAAAGCCATGGTAGCCTAAAGGGGCACTTTTGGCCCCATGCGCCCGCGTCCACCGCTCGGCCTCGTCGTTGAGCTCTTGGGTGGTGACCCCTGGTCGCACCATCGGCTCCAAGTGCTTGAGCAGATCTGCCGCCAGGCGACAAGCCCGCCGCATTTTCTCCAGTTCCCGCGAAGAGAGCAACACAATGGGCTGAGGGGCTTGCGTGAGCTGGTTCATACCCGTCTGCAAAGCGGATCCCAACTGCTCCCCCCATCGCTGGGAGCGACGGCTGAGGTCTGTCAACAACGCTCGCATGTCTTCCATCATGAGACCTTATCTGTGAAAAGCTCTGTGAAAACGGATGGATCTCTGCACCTGCAGACTGTCCAGGATTGGGTTCTCAGTTGGGATTCTGAATCGCCTTGCGCCCATTCACAGACCCCTGCCGGCCATTTTCTGCCGCCGACGAATCCGCTGCACCAACCACAGCCCCAGAAAATAGCTGACGAGGGATCCCCAAAAACCGACAAACGCACAGCCGACAAACAGCGTGCCCGACATCTCCAAGCCCCACTGCATCCAGTTTTGCCAGGTGGCCGCCACCAGCTCTGTGGTGGGAAGGACAGTTCGGGATCCCAGTAGCCATTCTCCCACCTGGTAGTTGAATGCATAGATGGGCACATAGGTGAAGGGGTTACTCACCCAGGTCCCTGCCGCCGCCGCCAGCTTGTTGCCCCGAAACGGAACAGCCAACACCAGAGCGGCCAACGTTTGAAAGCCGAAGATGGGGAAACAGCCGGCAAAAACCCCCACCGCCAAGCCGCGGGCAATTTCTTTTGGCGACGATTGCAGCCGCAACAGGCGCAGATAAAGATAGCGCAGCCAACGCTTCCAGGAAGGATCCCGGCGGGCTAGGGTCGGCCCTGGTTGAGATCCAGAGTAGGATCTGGAATAAAGCTTAAGGGATCCCGGCGAAGGCCAGGAGAAAGAGGGCAGCCTCAACCAAAAGAGGGGGCTCATGGTGGCAAGGGGGCAAATGAGAGAAGGTGTTAAGTCCTGTAAATCCAGTGTATCTTTCCTGCCGTCGGCGACAAAGGGCTATCGGCAAATCTGGGCCGGCAGCACCTGGGTGATGCTGAGGGATCAGTTTGCTCAGTTTACAAAGTAAGCAGTTAGCTGAGCTTGTCCACCAAGGCCAGCAGAAAGTTAAGACTCAAGTAGGAAACCAACACCAGCAAAAACAGGAACAGGGCAATGCTCAGCCCGGATCGCAGGGCAGAGGGCAGGGATCCCGATTTCATTTTGGGATCAGGCTTTTCGGGGGGAGTTGTCATCTGGAGTTCTGGGGAAGACTGTGAATCTAGGATCCCATCTTGGCT
>NZ_JANSIC010000076.1:8689-11389 GCF_047461955.1 Synechococcus sp. R55.7 | reverse complement strand
CGGCCATCATCGAGCCGTTTCAATCTTTTTGGCGGCACCGCTTGGCCTGGGCGATCCTGCTGTTTGTGGTCTGCTTCAAGTTGCCGGACAGCTTGGCAGGGCAAATGACCCCTACATTTTTGTTGCAGACGGGATTTAGCACCAGCGATCTGGGCATTATCCGCAGTTGGATAGGCTTGTTGGCCACCTTGGCTGGGGCTTTTGTGGGGGGGGAGTGGGTCAGCCGCATCGGCACCTACCGCTGTCTGTTCATTTTCGCAGCCTTGCAAGGGATCGGCAATTTGGGCCTGGGAGCGATTGGGTTGGTGGGGCAAAACTATCCGCTGCTGCTGGGGGCAACCATTTTCGACAACATGGCTGGGGGCATGGGCACGGCTGCTTTTCTGGCTTTTTTGATGAGCCTTTGCGATCGGCAATTTAGTGCCACCCAGTATGCTTTGCTCACCAGTGTATTTGCCGTGGGGGGAACCTTGGCCGGGGCCGTGTCGGGCTATTTGGCGGCTGCAGTCAATTGGCCTTTGTTTTATTTGATTACAGCGATGACAGCCGCTCCGGCAATGGTGATCCTGCTGTGGCTCGGCCCCCCTTCATCGCCTGCAACCCCGGCCACAACCGCATCTGAACCGTAACTGCCCCACCGCAAATCCGGTTCTAATAGCCTTGCCTTGAACGCAACAAGGATGGCCGCCTACAGCGCAGCCCCGATTTTGGCCGCCAGATCCACCAGCCGCGCCGCATAGCCGTACTCGTTGTCATACCAGGAGAGCACCTTCACCGTGCGATCCCCTAAGGTCATGGTGGATCCCAAATCCACAATGGAAGAGTGGGGATCCCCGACAATATCCGCCGATACGATCTCTGGCGGAGCAATGGCCAGGATGCCGCGCAGCGGGCCTTCTGCAGCCTCGATAAAGGCTTGGTTGACGGCTTCTCTGGTGATGGGCTGCTCGGTACGCACCACAAAGTCCACAATCGAGCCGGTCAAGGTGGGCACCCGCAGCGCCAGGCCATCCATCTTCCCTCTCAGGGCGGGCAAAACCTCGGCCACTGCCGTGGCGGCCCCGGTGGTGGAAGGCACGATCGACACTGCTGCTGAGCGGCCCCGCCGATAATCTTTGGGATCCGGGCGATCCACAATTGCCTGAGTGGCGGTATAGGCATGGCAAGTGGTGAGAAAGCCGGTCTCGATGCCGAAGCGATCCAACAAAACCTTGGCCAGCGGCGCCAAGCAATTGGTGGTGCAGGAAGCATTGGAGATGATGTGATGCCGCTCTGGGTCGTATTGGTCGTCGTTGACCCCCATCACCACCGTCAAGTCGGGGCCTTTGGCGGGAGCAGAGATGATCACCTTTTTGGCCCCGGCTTCCAGGTGTTTGGCCGCCCCCTCTCGTTTGGTGAACAAGCCGGTTGATTCCACCACCAGGTCAACCCCCAGATCTTTCCAGGGCAGTTGTGCCGGATCCCGCTCTGCCAAAACCCGGACTTTCAGGTGGTTGCCGATTTGCAGATGCCCGTCCACCGCGCTCACGGTTTGGGGCAGGCGCCCATAGGCCGAGTCGAACTGGAGCAGGTAGGCCAAGTTGTCGGGTTCGGTCAGGTCATTGACTGCCACCACCTCCAGCTCTGGAGCTGGCTGAGACAGCAGCACCCGCAGGAAGGCCCGCCCAATGCGACCAAATCCGTTAATGGCTACCCGTGTGGTCATCGCAATCCTCCGGTATCAGTTTATACGATGGATCAGGGGACGCGGCATGGGAGACGCTGCTCCCCTAGGGATAGGGTAAAAGAAGAACGGGATCCCCATCGCTTTTGCACCCAAGATCTCCAGATTTGCCACTGGGACTCACCCAAGAAGTTGCCGGCAGAAGGGAAAAGTAGGAATGAAGGTATTGCTGACCAACGATGACGGCATCGAGGCTGCCGGGCTGGCCAACCTCAAGTTGGCCCTCAACTCTCTCATCCCGGAAGAACACTGTTGGATTGTGGCCCCCCACCAACCGATTTCCGGCTGCAGCCACCAGGTGACAACGGGGCGACCTTTTCGAGCCTTGGCCCGCGGCGAGCGCACCTTTGCCGTCGAGGGATCCCCTGCCGACTGTGTGCGGGTGGCCCTATTCAAGCTGGCCCCAGCGGTGGATTGGGTGCTTTCCGGTATCAACGAGGGGGGAAATCTTGGATCGGATGTGTATCTGTCGGGAACGGTGGCGGCGGTACGGGAAGCGGCGATGCGGGGGATCCCGGGAATTGCCATTTCCCAATACCGAGCAGGGGGCCAACCCATCGACTGGGAGCAAGCCCAGCGGTGGACGCGGGAAATCTTGGCGGAGCTGATGGAACAACCCCTGCCCAGGGGGGCGTTTTGGAATGTGAACCTGCCTCACTTGCCCGCCGGATCCCCTCTGCCGGAGCGGGTTTATTGTCCCCTCTGCACCCAACCCCTGCCGCTCGATTATGCAGTGGAAGCCGAGGGAAATGGGGCAGAGTCGCTGTGGTTTCGCTATCAGGGCCGCTATGCGGAGCGCGCTCGGGATCCCCAAACCGATACCGACATCTGCTTCTCCGGTCGGGTGGCCATCACCCAAGTGCAACTGGCCAAGGACTCCGTCCCGCTAACGCGACCAGGCGTTTCCGCTGGGGGGGGTAGAAGCCAGGTTGCGGGCAATGGTTCTCAGCCGTTGCAGCCGTAGCGCCGTCAGGATA